>CAZDRW010000045.1:0-12454 GCA_964507555.1 uncultured Desulfarculaceae bacterium | reverse complement strand
TTTTCGCCGCCTGGTTCATGGAAATGATCCTGTCCTCATCATCGGTGAGCACCACGGCGTCGGGAAGCTGATCGCAGAACTGGCGCAAGCCGTAAACCACTTGGGAGGCATGGTCCAGGCGCTCGGCCAAAAGACGGCTGATCTCGCCGGTGATGTCGGGGTATTGCTGGCGCAGGAGCTTGATGTCCTCTTGTGGCACAGTCAGAACCTCCGACTTGCCCAAGGTCTTTATGGTGGCGGTGCGCTTGCCCCCCAAAAGAAAAGACATCTCGCCGAAAATGGTGCCCGGCACGTCCATGTGGGCGATAACCTTGTCCCCTTTGAGCACGTTCAACTCGCCGGAGATCAGTATGTGCAGGTCTGTGGAATCGTCTCCCTCCCAAAAAATAGCTTGCCCCGCCTCAAAACTCCGGCGGTATTTCTGCATTTCGGGATTATTTATAATGGATTCCATACTTGCCCACACTACCAGATCGCCTTTACCTTGCAACTGCGCGCCCTGGTTCTCCTTTACCGGCTCATACGATTAACTATTCGTATTATCTGCCGATTTGTGCCCCAGTATAAGACAATTCTGTATTTCCGGTCAACGGCCATGAATTGGGAGGCTATCGCCCGGCAGAGCTGATACTGGATGGCGGAGTCTTGCCAACCTTGCAGGGCCGCTCCGCCTGCCATATATTACATATGAGGCCTTGGGCGGATACAAAGTTACTGATTACCGCCTATTTTTGCTGATCTTCGGAGGTTAAACATGGACTGCGCCTCGGAGCCGACGGGTTTTGACTATGTGGGCAACTGCATCCGCCCGCCCAGCGAAGCGGACAGTATCCTGCTGCAAGCCACCTTGGGCTGCTCGCACAACAAATGCACCTTTTGCGGAACCTATAGCGACAAGCGCTTCGCCATAAAGGACCGTTCCATTTTGGAGAACGACCTGCGCTTCGCCCAAAAGTACTGCCAGCGCCAGCGCCGGGTTTTCGTGATGGACGGCGACGCGCTCATCATGCCCATGCGGCATTGGGAGTGGCTTTTAAGCGAGATCCGCCAGAAACTGCCCTGGGTCAACCGGGTGGGGGCCTACGCCAATTCCAAGGCCGTGGCCCTGAAAAGCGACGAGGAGCTTAAACGCCTCAAGGAAATGGGGCTAAGCATACTCTATTACGGCTTGGAGACCGGTCATCCCCAAATCCTAAAAGACATCTGCAAGGGCGGGGGCCCTGCCAAGCACATAAAACAGGGCCAGCGGGTGAAAGCCGCGGGCATCAAGCTCTCGGTCACCGTGCTCTTGGGCATAGGAGGAACCGAGCGCTCCCTGGAGCACGCCCGCGAAACCGGCCGGGTGCTTTCCGGCATGGACCCGGACTACGTGGGCGCGCTCACCCTCATGCTGCTGCCGGGCACGCCCCTGGGCGAGGCCTATGAGCGCGGCCAGTTCCAGCTGCCCGACGCGCGCGGCATGCTCATGGAACTGCGCGAGATGATCGCCCACACCGATCTCTCCGGCGGGCTGTTCTACGCCAACCACGCCAGCAACTATCTGCCCATCAAGGCGCGGCTGCCCCAGGACAAGGAATCGTCCTTGGCGCTCATCGACAGCGCGCTTAACGGACAGGTCGGCTTAAAACCGGAGTGGATGCGGGCGCTGTAGGGGGTGTATATTAAACAAGTCCACTACGGAGCGGGAAACCGGGCCCAATTGCCCTTAACATCTTTGCCAGGGTTATGCCATGAGCCGCGAACTTAAGCTTCCCCGCCAACGGGAAATCACCTGCGACAAGTGCAAGCAGACCTTTAAGTCCAGCCTTCTGGCCGTGGCTTATTGCCCCTATTGCGGCCACCCCAACAAGCTGGAGGCCGGGTTTTCGCCCAATCAGTAGAGGAAGGTTTTCCGGCTCTATAGCCGTGGGCTCCTGCCGCCGTTAGTTGCGGCGCCATTCTGATATGAGCAAACCCACAGGCCGGCAACCCCGGCCCGCCATCCAAGCAAACCGCGCTTACTGACTAAGGCGATATCGGCATCTTGGTCCCTCCCCGTTTCGCAAAATCAATCCGACTCGTTTATGATAGATTACCAAAGGCCGCGCCCAGCGCAGCCCTACCTGCTTCCTAGTCTCACGAGAGGACGCCATGCTTTTTAGTCGCCTCGGTCTTTGCTGCTTATTTGTGTTGGCCTGCATGCTTTGCGGGCCCCCGCTTGCCATCGCCGCCCACGACAATAAGCCCGCGGCCAAGCCCAGCGCCGCCGCCCTGGCCCAGGCGGCAGAGTTGGCAAGGCTGGTGGGCATGGACCAGGTCATGCGCCGTTTGAGCGCCGAAGCGGTGCTGCCCCTGGTGCGCCAGGTCATGGCCGCCGATCCCTCGTTTACGCCCAAGGACCTGCAGGACATGTCCCGCGCCTGGCAAGAGACGGTGTGGCACGACCTGAACACGGATTTGGTGGCCGCCGCAGCCAAGGTGTACGCCCAGCGCCTAAGCGCCCAAGAGCTATCCCAAGCCGTGGACTTTTTTAAAAGCCCTGTGGGCCGCAAGCTGGTGACCACCCAGCCCCAGATAACCCAAGAGAGCGGCCAGGCCGCCCAGGATGTGGTCAAAGCCTGGCTGGGGCGCATCAACGCCGATCCCAAATTACGCGAGGATTTTTTCGCGCGGGTGGCTAAAAAGCTGCCGCCGGAACTGCGCAAAAAAGCCGACAAGCCCTGACCGGCTATATGATTAGATAAAACTCCTCACCCACCAGCCTGCCGCCGGAGGAATTCGATGCGTGAGTCAATTTACCTCGTTTGGGCCGGTTTGCTGGGCCTTACGCTGCTGGCGGCCGCCCCGGCGGCGGCCCGCGGGCCTTCGGGTAATTTCTCCAAGACCATGTCCAACAGCCGGGGCCAAAGCGCCACGCTTGAGGGCCGGCGCGATACCCAGGGCAACCAGGCCCAAAGCAGCTGGCAGGCCAGCGGGCCGCGCGGCAAAAGCGTGCAGGGCAGCTCCAGTTCGCAGGTGCAGGGCAACAGCGCCAGCGGCCAGGCCACGGTGACCGGCCCCGGCGGCAAAAGCGTCACCGGCTCGGGCAACGCCACGGCAACCAAATCCGGGGTGAAGGCTTCGGGCACGGCCAGCGGGCCGGGAGGTAAAAGCGCCAGCGGCGCCATGAGCGGCAACAAGACGGCCGGTTCGGCCACGGTGAGTACGGACAAGGGCGACGCCAACGCCACCTGGAATCAGGATTCAGTCAGCGTTTCCGGCCCCCAAGGCAAAAGCGGCACCTTGCAACGGCGTAATCGCTGATAAACAAGGCCAGCCGGCCTTTAGCAGCCTGCTCCACAAATCAGCCCGGGGACCTCAGCGCCCAAAAAAGTTTGCTCGCCTCCAATTGCTTGCAGGCGGCTGGGGCCGGAGGCCGGTACGCTCCCGGATTATTGGCTGGGCGGCTTGATTGGTTGGGGTTGCGTGGCCGGCGGCTTGGCGGATTGCGCCTGGGCGGCCGGCGGCTTCTGCTTGTCCAGGTAATCATCCAAAAGGATCTTCAGGTCCTGCGAATTAATCTCCACCACCTGCCAATGACCTTCTTGGGGCTGGCGCTGCATGCCGATGCGCAAGCGGCGGTTCGATTGGGGATCGGAGAGCACCACCAGGGCGTAATCATCCTTGCGGGTAACGTTGGCCGCGGCCACCAGCGCCCATGAGGTGGGCAGGTTTTCCCGGTTGGGATCGGCCACAATGCGCGCCGCCTTGTCCCTGAGCTGGGCGGTGATGGGCCCCATGAAGGCCTCCACGATTCGGCCCACGTTGTCCTGCTCCTCCTTGGAGCGGTCGGACAGGAAAACGCGCACCAGTTCGTCTTTTTGGCTTCTGGTGATGCGCTCGATATCAATATAGGCCAGGAACAGACGGGGCTCGTGTTCATGGATGGCCTTGCCGATCTGATACAGAGCCCAATGCGGGCCGCGCAGAAAACCCCAGGTGGCCCAAAAACCGGCGCCGGCCAGCACCACTAAAACGATCAAGGCCCAAGTTCGTTTCATAGTCAGCCTATCCTTCCCCCAGCTTGGAGAAGGAGCCGCCGCCGGCCTCTCCGTTGTTTGCGCCTCCCGCCCCGGGAAGGCCGTCCTTGTTGAACAAGACCTCGCCCACTACCTTGTCGGCCACGTCGGCCGCATCCAGAAGCATCTCCACCTTTTCAATCATTTCCAGGCGCAGAGATTCCTCGGCATGGGCGAAGGCATCGGCCCAAGCCCCGGATCCCAAATGCTCCATGAAGTCTTTTAGGTCGCTGGTCTTTAACATGGGCGCAGTATAGGACTTGCCATCATATGTGTCAATGAGGGCACGCCGCGTCCCATGCCGATTTGGGCTCGGCTGGCGGACCTTGCTTGGGCCAGCCAAGCCTTGCTCTTGCCAGCAAAGAAATCACCCGGCTTTTAATCCAGTGGACGCACTTCCACGGCCAAGCCGAAGGCCGATCCCCGGTCCGGAGCGATGCGCGAGTAGAGATTGCCTTGATTGATGGCCAACTCCAGGCGGTCCATGGAATTGTAAAGAGCCAAAGGCTGGCCGTCGCTGGCTTGCCCATAGGCGTTTTGGATGCCTATCACCCGCATGGTGCCCAGGCGCACTTCGGCCCGGCGGCCGACCAGGAAACCCTCCACCGTGGTCCTGGGCAGGTTGGTGTCCAGGTTGCCGAAGCTGTCGGCCGAGAGCACCGACCCCCAAAGCACTCCTTCCTCCATCTTGGGCTGGGGCCAGGTCAAAAGAACCGGGTCATCCACCAGGGGCCCCAGCTGTGCAGGATCCATGCCTAACGCCAAGCGCGCCGCCACCGGCGAAAAAACGTCGCGGCCATGAAAGGTGGCGCAAACCGGCTGGCGGAAGACGCTGGTCTCCGTCAATTCATAAACCTGGGACCCTGGATCGGCCAGGAGGGCCGGGGTGAACAGCCCGTTGTCAGGCCCCACAAAGAACATGCCCAAAGACGCCGCCGCGATGGGCCGCCGGGTGGTGCCCACGCCAGGGTCCACCACGCCCAGGTGCACCGTCCCGGGCGGGAACACCTTCAGCGCCTGTTCAATGACCAGGGCGCCGGCGCGCACGTCTTGCGCGGGCACGGCATGGGAAAGATCCACCAGCCGCGCCTCGGGGCAGATCCCCAGCAGCACGCCTTTCATCAAACCGGGAAAGGGGCTGGGGCCGAAGTCCGTGGTCAGGGTCACAATCGGCTGGCTCATGGCACCTCCAACAGTTGGGGCAGTATTTCACCCGCCTTGCCTAAGAGCGGCACATCAACCCAGGCGGTGTTGGGGGTGGGGTTTAGGTTGACCTCGACCAAAAAAGCGCCCGACTCCTTGGCCGCCCTGGCCAAACCGGCCGCGGGCTGCACCACGGCCGAAGTCCCCACCACCAACATGAACTCAGCTTGGCGCGCCGACTGCCAGGCGCTTTCCAAGAGATCCGGGTCCAGCGCCTCGCCAAACCACACCACGTCGGGCCGCGCCAAACCACCGCACTCCGCGCAGGCAGGCTTGCCTTGGCCGCCGGTTTGGCGATCCTCCCAAACCCGGCCGCAGGCAGTGCAGCGCAGCCGCCAAATGTTGCCATGGATTTCCAGAGGATCGCGGCTGCCCGCCAAGCGGTGCAGGCCGTCCACGTTTTGGGTGGTCAAGGTGAAGCCGGGCAGCCGGGCTTCCAGATCAGCCAGGGCCATATGGGCCGGGTTGGGCTTGCATTGGGAAATAAGCTGGCGGCGCCAGTGGTACCAGCGCCACACCAAATCAGGATCGCGGGCAAACGCCTGGGGCGTGGCCAAATCCTCGGGCCGGTGGTTTTCCCACAGCCCGCCTTCCCCCCGGAACGTGGGTACTCCACTCTCGGCGCTGATACCGGCGCCAGTGAGCACGGTCACACGCTGGGCCTGGGCCAGGCGGTTACGGGCGGATTCCAAGTCGCTGGGACTCAAAACACAGCTCCTAATTTACTGGCGACAGACGGCTATTTACAACATACGCAGAGGGGCAATTCAGTGTCAAGGAGCCGAATGCGACAAAGGCAAATTGCCGTATCAATGGGCGCGGGGATAAAAGGCTGCCGCCGGAACCCAAAGGCGGGTCCCTGCCGGAGAAAACCGGCGAAAGGCTAACGGAAGGCTTCGCTGTGCATGCGGATGAACTCCACCGCGATTTCGTGGTCCAGGTTGGAGCCAACCTCGTTCAGGAGCGTAACCGCGGCCTCGGTAGGGGGCATGGCCCCGCGATAGGGCCGCGGGCTGGTCATGGCGTCATACACGTCCACGACCCTCACCAGGCGGGCCAGGGTGGGTATGTTGGTACCGCTTAAACCGGTGGGGTAGCCTTTGCCGTCCATACGCTCATGGTGGTTGAGCACAATGTTAAGCGCGTCATAAGGCATGTTCTTGGCCATCGACAGCAGCTGATGACCCAGCCGCGGGTGCTGCTCAATCGCTTCCCGCTCCTCTTCGGTCAGATCAGTTGTCTTGTTCAAGATCTCGGGCGATACCCGGGCCATTCCCACGTCGTGCAAGAGGGCTCCCATGCCCAAGTTCTGCAAACGGCTCTTCTCCAGCTTCAGACGGCGGCCCAGCACCATGGACATGAGGCAAACATTGATGGAATGGTCGTATAGGGTGCTGCTGCTCACCAAAACTTGCGACAGGTTGTTCAGCACCCCTTCCTCTTTGAGAAACATGGCAATGGTGTTCTTGGCCAAATCGCAGGCAACTTCCGTGTTCTCCTTATCCCGTTCAGTTGCACCGAACAGAACCCTTACCGTCATGGAAGCCATTTCCTTTATAACTTCCGCCTTCTCGCTGACCGGCGTGGCGGGATTGCTGATCAGTTTCCGGGCCCGCTCCTGCATGGCTTCCAGCAAAAATCCCACGTCAGCGTTGCGCACGCACACCGAGCGCACGCCTGCCTTGGTGAAATGATCCCACCAGCTTGGCTTGAAGGCCTGTCCCTTGGGGCAGATAAGCTTCATCTCCACCGCTTTGGTCTTAGGGTCCACCACCGGCAGAAAGACGTCGCACAAACAAGGTTCTTCCCGGCTAAAAGCCAGGAAGCTCATGGGAGCCATGCCCTGTTGGCCGGCGTCAATGTGCACCTTGGCGATGGTTTGACCGGTCGGGTCCAGGACTTGTGATTGCTGGGGGTCTTTGGTCATGACCTTCCGATAAATCGAGCACTTTTCTTAGGGTACTGTTTCGCCCTTGGGGGCTGGGCCGAAGCTTCCGGGGGGGTGAAAGCTTGATCATCCCGGGAACGGGATTATGCATCCAAATTGAGAAATAACCATACTCATACGGATATTAGATGTCAAGATTGACACAAAAATGACAAGAATCAGTATTCGCGCCGCAAAATGGGCGTTGCTGAAAAAACGAGGCGCCTCCCAGGTGTTGGGGGGCGCCTTTGCACTCACCATTTGTAGAAAAGAAACCCAAAAAGTCCTTGGGCAATCCCTAAAACTATTTATCGGCCTTTTTAGCGTCCTTCTTCTTGGTGTCCTTTTTCTCGGCTTTTTCAGTTTTGGGCTCAGCCGAGCCGGTGTCCTCGCTCTTGGCGGTGGAGGAGTTTTTGCCTTTATAATCGGTTACGTACCAACCGTCGCCTTTTAGGTGAAAGGCGTTCATACTCATGATCTTGCTTAATTTGCCTCCGCATTGGGGGCATTTCTTCAATGGCGGATCGGAAAATTTTTGAATGGCTTCATGAACGCCGTTGCATTTCGAGCATTCATACTCGTAAATGGGCATGATCTATCTCCTCCCAATGCACTAACAAGTTGCCGTGGCGAAACCGTCCTCGCCGTGCTCCTCGTAGAAAATAAGCACTCTATCCAGGTTGGGCAAGCGCACTTTTTTCAATGCTTGGCCCGTTATGCCGTGCACCGTTACCTCTTCTTGGGCCCGCTCATGGGGCTCTGCTTCGAAAAGGTGATGGAACCGGTAAAAACGAACCACATGCACCAACTCATGGGCCAAAACATAGGTCATAAGCGGCAGCATCAGCTCCCGCACGCCTTCCCTTTTGATAAGACCCAGGAAGTTATGATCCTGTAGGCAGATGCGAAAAAAGTCCTGGGCGCGAATTCGGCCCGGCCGGGGAGGCTTGCGCAGGCGCAAAACCTGAGCCAGGGCCCGGCCGCTAATCTCGGATGGGCCCAACTCAGCTAAAGTGCGGAGTTCATAAGGGTAACGCAGCCAGGCGGTGTCCGAGATATGAAAATGATCGCTAACCGCTTCTTCGGCCACCTCCAAGGCGTTGGCCACCAAGCTCATCTCCGCCATGCTAAATAGCGTCGCCGGTGTCATGACCTTCGCTCTACCTCACATTTCGTCAAGAATATAAACACAACTTGGACGCGCTGCAAGTGTTATGACGAAAAAAATCTAACCAAGCCAAGGCGTTAACTTTATTAGCCAGCCTGCAAGGGCCGGTTGACAAAACCGAAGAGCCCAAGGACAATGAGCCCAAGCTTTGGCAGGAGAAGTGCTCGATGACGCTTACTATTCCGACTTGGAACCGCTCCAGAAGGCGATGGCCTTTTCTCTGGATCTTGCTTGTAATCTTGTGCTGCAGCAGTTGGGCCCTGGCGGAACCATCCGCGCCGATGCTGGAGCCCGGCCTTTATCAGACCGCCGCCGGCGAGTCCGCCGCCCGTTTGCAAATGGCTGACAACGCCTGGGAGATAGTTTTCTGGCAAGGGCCGGCCGACTCCGAACCGGGCAACGGCTTTGGGTTTTTCGGCCGCTTTCTGCCGCGGGCCGGCACGGGCCGTCTGGCCGGCACCTGGCAATCCCTGCCGGGTTCGTGCTGCCCGGGCCGGGGCCGGGGCGAGATACAAGCCCTGGATGCCCGCTCCTTCCGTTTCGCAGTATTCTCTCCTTCCTTGGATCAAGCCCCCTGGCCAGGCCTAGCCCAGATGGTGTTCAGCAAGGTGGCTGAACTGCCTCTAGTATCCCCCCTGGCCCGGCTGGTGGGCGCTTGGCGCGTGTCTCTTTGCTACAACGACCTTCTGCCCGGCGGCGCTCCCGCCGATCTGGTGACAGGCCATGCGCGCCTCACCGCGGCCCAAGACAGGGTCGAAGGCCTCTGGGAAGGCTGGCCTGGCGAACTGTCCCTCACCCCCCAGCCCGGCAGCCTGGAACTGGCTTATAAAGACGCTGCCGCGGGATATGAATTACACGCGTCCCTGCGGGAAAAGGCGGGCGGCCTGGCTCTGGAGGGCCCCTTCACCTCCACCCTGGGTCGGGGCCGCTTGCGCATGGTGCGCGCGGGGCTGCCGGCCGACCCCGGCGGCCTTTCCGCCGAAACTAGCGGCGATCTGGCCGGGGTCTGGCTAGACCCCCGCACGGGCAACGACTATTTTCAGATCAAGGACTCGGCCCAAGGGTTCGATTTCACATCTTACGGCGGGTCTTTGACCCAGCCGCGCTACCTGAGCAAGGGCAGCGCCCGCCGGGCCGGGCCGGGCCGTTACGAGGCCACGGCCCGAGACCAGCAAGGCTATTGCTGCGGCAACCAAGCCCGGCTGGTGTTCCGCCAGCTATCACCGGAAGAATTGGAGGTCAGCTCCATCTGGTGGCCCGCCAACCAGAATGATCCGGGGTCGCCGCCGTCATCGCCCTATATAATCCGGCGTAGCCAGCGCGACACAAGCGGCGCGGCCACGCCCCCAGACGGACGCTGGCTTCTCATGCAAGCAGCCAAGCCGGGCCTCATGTCCCCAACCAGCGGCGCGATAAAGGCCGAGTTCACCTGGCAGCCCACGCAAACAGGCACTAAGCAGGCCGCCGCCTACACCTTGTTTTCCCAAGGCGGCTATCAGCGCGACCTTGACCTTTATATAGACCATGAGGGACACCTGGCCGCCAGCATATTCACCAAGGCCGGCCTGGTCGCCCCCAGAAGCGCGGGTCCGCTTAAACCCGGCCAACCCCATGTCGCCTGGCTGATCTACAGCGCCGGCGGCCAAGCCAAGCTCTTTCTAGACGGCGCGCCGGCAGGTTCGGCGGAAATGCCCCAGCCTTGGACGGGCTCCAATTCGCCTTATCTGGTGGGGGCCAGCCGCTGGCCGGGCCGCGCCTTCCAAGGAGCCATCCAGAAGGTGGAATTGTATTCCGCCGCCGAGGACCCGGCCCAGCCCGGCGAGCCGGCCCAGGTCTTGACGCCAGCGGCCCCAACCGTCGCAAGCGGCGCTGAAGCGGGCGACAGCCAAAAAACACAGGCGGCGGCTCAGACCTTGATTCGTTTGTGGAACTCCAACCGGCTGGTGCACGCCTATGCCGATAAAGCGCTGGATCTTGAGCGCCTGCAAAAAAGCGGCTGGCAGCGCCAGGGCCCGGTGGCCGGTTTGTGGAGCCAGCCCTTTCCCGGCTCTTTGCCCCTGTATGGCTTCCGCCACCGGGGTAAAGGCTATACCGAGCTTAGCACCAGCCAGGCGCCCCCGGCCGGCTGCGACGCCTTGGGCCTCATGGGCTACATCCTTCCCCAACCGGCCGAAGGCAGCGTTCCCTTATACGAATTGAAAGCCCGTCTGCCCGAGACGTTGCGCGGCGGCACTACCACGGATTTGCTGTACACCACCAAGCCCGGCACCGTGGAGGCGGCGCGCAAGGCCGGTTATGGCCAGGAGCAGACCATCGGTTATGTACAGCCGGTGGACGAGCCGGCCTTCAGCCCGCCGCTATTGTATA
This sequence comes from uncultured Desulfarculaceae bacterium, assembly GCA_964507555.1. Taxonomy (GTDB): domain Bacteria; phylum Desulfobacterota; class Desulfarculia; order Desulfarculales; family Desulfarculaceae; genus Desulfocarbo. The sequence goes on along the minus strand of CAZDRW010000045.1, from coordinate 1,752 downwards.
CTTGGCATGGAGCCTGGCGCGGCGAAGGCTGGGGTCGCTTCTTCATTAAGCGGCAGGGCCAGGACCTGCTCATGTACGGGTATTACGGCCCTCCCGACGGCCCCCATTATCTGGGGCGCTACAAGCTGAGCCCGGACCTAAAAAAGGCCGAGGGCATCGCCGTGGGCCGGCCGGGCAAAGGCGCCTCTTATTATCGTCACCAGCTGGAATTCTTGGCCGACTCCAGCCAGGGCCCCCGGATAAGGCTCACCTCCTGGCGCCTGGCCGCGCCTCTGGATGACGGCCGTTTGGTGCGTTTCGCCAAGCCCAAACCCACCGTCACCATGCTCAGTAAGGACGCCGAGGCCCTGCCGCCCAACCAGGCCGCCGAGGCGGCCAAGGCAGAGGGGCCGCCCGATCCGGCGGCCATGTTACAGGAAGCCCTAAACTCCGCCCGCCGCGAAGGCCGGCTGCTGGAGCGCTGATGAACCAGGCCCAAGAGAAACAGATACTGCGCGAGAAGCTGGCCCAGCGCTTCGCCCGGCTGTGGCCGTTGGACCAGCCCGGGCCTCTGCGCCCCCCGGAATTCCCCCAGGCCGGCAAGGCGGCCGAGCGCCTGCGCCGCCAAGCCGTCTACCGCGCGGCCCGGGTGATAGCCATCCAGCCCGACCCGGTCCTGTTGCAGGCGCGCATCAACGCGCTCATGGACGGCAAGACCTTGATCGCTGCCACGCCCGGCCTGAAGCAAGGCTTGGTGCGCCTCAGCCCGGACATGGTGCCGGTGGCCGCACGCAGCCGGGAGCTGACCGGTCACGCCATGATCAAAAGCGGGCGCCAGTTGCGCTTCCCCGCCGCCAACCTGGGCAAGGTGGACCTGGTGGTGGGCTCTTGCCTGGGCTTCGACCAAGAGGGGCGGCTCCTGGGCGATGGCCGCGGCCTCTTGGATTTGTTCTACGCCATCCTGCGCCATTTGGGCTTGAAACCAGAGGCGTCCTTGGTGGTGCTGGCGGCGGACGAGCAAAGAATGGAGGCCCTGCCGCGGCAGGAGTGGGACGCGGCGGCCAACCTGGTGATCACGCCGGAACAGGCCTTGCGCTGTGAGCAGACGCAGCCCGCGCCCAACCTGTCCGCCCTGCCCCGCGCCTTGGCCTCGCTGCCCGTGGTGCGCTCGGTGATGGTGCGGCGCGACCAGAGCGGGAGTTGACGCCAGGCGCCCGGCCCACGCACCCTGCGCCGCGCGATCAAAAGGTATAGGTATATGATCCTTCGCAATCTGGAGCATCCCGAAGTAAAACAGACCATCTACCGCGCCCACGGCGGCGGCGTGGCCCACATGGTCCTCACCCACCCGCGCCTGGCCACCATGATGTTTTTGGCCCATGCCAGCGTGCCGCCGGGCGAGATGCTGGAAAGCCACCGCGACCCCATGGAGGAGATATACATCATTCAGACCGGCAGGGGCCGCATGCAGGTGGACGATGACCTGCGCGAGGTGGGGCCCGGCGACTCCATTCACATCCCCATCGGCGCGTTTCACGAGCTGACCAACATTGGCAACGAGACTTTGGAAATATTGGTGGTGGCGGGTTTGATTCCGGGGGAATAGGCCGCGACGCCATCGCCCGGGTGTAGTTCCCGCCAGAAGATCTAGCCTGGAAGGAACGCCTGCCGCCAAGGAGGTAAAGGTGATGTTTGAGGAGCAATCGACCTGATTAAACGCTCTCCGGATTATTCATCAGGAAATATGAGAACATAATACTAATCTCGATTTAT
>CAZDRW010000044.1:3521-12491 GCA_964507555.1 uncultured Desulfarculaceae bacterium | reverse complement strand
GCACACCGGCGATCTGCCCATCATCGGAGTCAACACCTTCATCCACCCGCGGGCCGAAGAGCTGTTCACCAAATGCGAGCTGGAGCTAGCGAGGGCCACCGAAGAGGAAAAGCAGAGCCAGCTCACGCGCCTGAACGATTTCCACGAGAGGCACAAGGAAGAGAGCTCCGCCGCCTTGCGCAGTCTGCAAAAAGTGGCGCTCAAGGGCGGCAACGTTTTTGAAGAGCTCATGGAAACCGTGCGCTATTGCTCTCTGGGCCAGATCACCCAGGCGCTGTACGAGGTGGGCGGCATGTACCGCCGGGGCATGTAGGCCGCTTAGGCCGGAGCGCATTCCAAACCATGCTGCCGCTTGCCCTCAGTCTGCTCATCACCGGCCTGCTTCTGGCGTTGCCGGTGATGACTTGGTCGGCCTACAAGGCCGGCCGCGGTCAGGCCGGGCGCCGGGGCGACAAGGCGCTGCCCCGCTTGCTGGCCGGTTGCACCATCGCGGCCTGGGCGGCGCAGGCGACGCGCTACGCGCTCTTGGCCTCGGCCCAGGGCGCCGTAGAGATTCGAAAGGCCGCTCAACTTTCGATCCCTCTGGGTTGGCTGGTCTGGTTGGCGGCGGTCATTGGCCTGACCGCGTTTATTATCATCCGCCTAAAAAAGCGGCGCTAAATGATCAAATCACCTGCCGGGATCGCGGCCTAGAATAATGGACCAGCAAAGCCAATGCACTTTTGGCTATCTCACGGCCGGCCAGGAATCGGCCGCCGCTGAATTGGTGGAGCAGACCTTTTTACATCAAGTGGCTCGCCACTTTTCCCCCCAGGGCGCTAACGAATTTCTGAAGAACGTCTCTCCCCAGGCCGTAGCCAAGCGGCTGGCCTCCGGCAACTTCATGCTGGCCGCTTTTGATTCGCACGGCCTGGCCGGCATATTGGAGGCCAACGCCGTCCGCGGCCATATCGTCTGGTTTTTTGTAAGACCGGAGGCGCAGGGCCGGGGATTGGGCCGGGAGCTTTTAAAAAGAGCCCTGGCCGAATTGAAGCGGCGCAGGCCCGAGTTGTTCAGGGTAACCGTCAACGTCTCGCCCAACTCGGTGGATGCCTACCTTTCCCTGGGCTTTATTCCCTCCGACCATCAGCAAGAGAAACGCGGCGTCCGCTTCACCCCCATGACGCTTCTTCTGGGCTAGAAGTTCATGGCGGAGGCCGCCCCTTCAGATTGACTATGGCCAAGGAACCCCATTTGAGCTTTAATATGAAGCCATGACCGACTTCCCTTTTCAACGAGTGCTGGAGTCCGTGCGCAAGGTGGTGCCGTTCGACACCCTTTCCCAAAGCGAACTCACTGAAACCGTGCGGCAGATGACCATCGCCTTTTTCCCCAAGGGCGAAGTGATCATCCGGCAGGGCGGCCCGCCGGCCCTAAACCTCTATATCATCCAATCCGGTTCGGCCAGAGTCAGCTATGCCCCCCACGCCAAAAGCGCCGGGGACGACTCGACTGACAGCGGCGAGCCCTCGGACATCCTGGTCGACGTGCGGGCAGAGGGTGACACCTTCGGCGCGGTGAGCATGCTGCAAGGCCGCCAGGCGCTGTTTTCGGTCACCGCCCGCGAAGACCTGATCTGTTACCTTTTGCCAGCCGAAGCATTCAAGGCCCTAGTCGCAACTCACACCTCCTTTGAGCGCCACTTCAGCTCTTCCCTGGCCCGTAACCTGGAAGCGGTGCGCAAGGGGGCGGCCGAGGAATGCGGTTTCCTCCCGATGAGCGGCCTGGGCGGCGGCGCCTTGTTGGCCACGCCCATACGCAGTCCGGTGGCGGACCTCATGAACCGGGAAGCGCTCACCTGCCTGCCCGCCACCACCATCCGGGCAGCCGCCAGACTCATGACCCAACGCCGGGTCGGTTCGGTGGTGGTGGTGGAGCCTTCCGGCGCGCCTTTAGGCATCCTCACCGACACCGACCTGCGGGTACGGGTGGTGGCCCAGGGCCGCAGCCTGGACCAACCGGTGCAGGAGGTTATGAGCCGCCCGGTCCACACCATCAGCCCTGACGACTACGGCTTCGAGGCCTTGCTCAGCATGAGCCGGCACGGCACCGGTCACCTGGTGGTAACCCAGGACGACCGCGTAGTGGGGCTTTTGTCCAATCACGATCTGCAAACCCTGTCCGGCGTCTCGCCGGTGGGGCTGATCGATGACATCGACAACGTGGACAACCTGAATGAGCTGGTCAAGCTGCACTCCAAGATCGACCGGGTGCTGGAGATGTTCCTGCGCCAGGGCGGCGAGGCCCGCATGATGTTGGAGCTGGTCACCGAGTTCAACGACCGCCTGACCATAAAGCTCTTGGAGCTTATTGAAACCGAGATGGAGAACCATGGCCTGGGGCGGCCGCCGGTGCCTTACACCTGGATGGCCTTGGGCTCGGAGGGCCGCAAGGAACAGACCTTACGCACCGACCAGGACAACGCCATCATCTTCACCAACGTGCCGGAAGAAAGCGTGGAACGCATCCAAAACTGGTTCCTGGCCTTCGCCGAGCGGGTGGTGGACGGCCTGGAGCGCTGCGGCTTTCCCCGCTGCGTGGGCGGGGTGATGGCATCCAACCCGGAGTGGTGTCAATCCGAAACCAACTGGCGCCGTACTTTCGCCTCCTGGATCACCGATCCCGACCCCCGCAGCCTGCGCATGGCCAGCATCTTTTTCGACTACCGGGAGATATACGCCGAGGCCGACCACCTGGAAAAACTGGACGAGTCCCTGCGCAGGGCCATGGAGGACAACCGCCTCTTCCTGCGCTTCTTGGCTAAAAACAGCCTCTACAACCGCCCGCCCTTAGGCTTTTTGCGCCAGTTCGTGCTGCACAAAGGCGGCGAGCACAAGAACAAGCTCAACCTGAAGCTTTCTGGGCTCACCCCCATCGTGGACGCCGCCCGGGTCATGGCCCTGGATCAGGGCGTGGAAGCCACCGGCGCCCGCGCCCGCTTGCACGAGGAATCGCCCCGGGGACTAGTGACCAACACCCTGGACCGCCTGGAGGAGGTGGCCCGGCGCGGACTGCTCAAGCCGGAGATGGCGGCCGATCTGCGCGAGGCCTTCTCTTTCATCACCATCCTGCGCATCACCCACCACCTGGAAGCGCGGGCCCGGGGAGAGGTGCCGGACAACTTCGTGGACCCGGCCGTCCTGAACAGCCTGCAGCGCAAGATGCTGAAAGAGAGCTTTGGCGTCATCACCAAGCTGCAGGAGCTTTTGGAGCACCGCTATCAAACCTGGCTGGTAAACTGAATTAACAGACAACAGCAAAGGACCGCTATATCATGAAATGCACCCTATTAATTGTCCTGATCGCAGCCATGTTAATGGCCCTGGCCATTCCCGTTGCCGCCGAGGCCCCGGCCAAGCGCACCTTCGACTCCATAGACAGCAACAAAGACGGCAAAATCGACATGGGCGAGTGGCTGCAAGCCTGGGTGGACAAGGAAGCGGCCAAGAAGAGATTCCATAAGCTGGACCGCAATAAGGACGGCGTGCTGGACGACGCAGATGGCAAGATAATCTTCGCCGAGCGCGACAAGGACGCCAACAACAAGATTAGCCGCGACGAATATGTTTTCGACTCCAGCGACGCCCAGGCCGCCCGCGATGATTTTGTGGCCTATGATTCCAACCGCGACTCCTACCTCACCTGGGGCGAATATAGGAGCTACTGGCCTTTCATGCCCTATTGGGATTAGGTCGACTTCGCTAAGAACGGCCAAGCATAGCAGTATCCCAACTGCCTGCTTGGGCGCGGGCCGATTCAAGTTTGGCATGCAACTACGCAAGGGCTCAGGCAACCCGTGTGTCAGCGCCCTTGTCAATCGCCTAATCGGCGCAAAGGCCTAACCATCGAAATCGGACCGCAGAAGTTCTGGATCGTATAAAGCGCCCCTAAACAGGAATTAGTATCCGCCCCTGCCGGCGGGATAGCCGGCGGGTGCGGCCCGCCTTGACCCAAGGAAACCCCTAGGGTAAATTACGGAATCCTTACAGGAGATTATTGATGCAGGTCATCAGCCAAAGCACCGCTGAGATATTAGAGGCACGGGCTGCCTGGGAACTCATGGCGGACTACGCCTTTGTGGCGGACGCTTGGCAGGGCTGGGACCATGAGGAGGCGGCTAGGCAGGCCCTGGAATCTCTGCCCCATGAGGGCCGGGGCTGGGCGCTTTTGGACGGCGGCGGCTGGCAATGGCTCGCGCTTAGCGCGCCCCTGGAATTCGACTCGCAACTCTTCGGACGCCGCATGGCCCGCTTATGGCCCATCGCCCACCGCGACGCTTGGCCCGGGCCCGAAGCCTTGGACCAGGGCAAGCATCTCCTGGCTCAAATCAAGGAAGCCGAGGCCCAAGAGGGCGTCCAGTGTCTGGTGGCGCGGGTGCCGGGCCGCGATTTTCTGGCCGCCCAGGCTTTGGAGGCTTGCGGCTTCCGGCTCATGGATGTAAGCGTCGAATGGCTGACGAGCCTGGACCAGCTCCCCAAACATGGGCGCTTGCCCCGTGGGATGTCCATCCGTACCTGGCGCCCGGGCGATGAAGAAAAACTGGCCGATCTAACCGCCAAAGCCATGTGCCATTTGGACGCTTACCCCGACCGCTTCGCCATGGATCCGCGCCTGCGCTCTTCCTGCGGCGAAATGTACCGCCGCTGGGTGGCCAACAGCCTTTCCGGCGATCAGGCCGATCAAGTGTTGGCCTTGACCCAAGACGAAGAAGCTGCCGGACTGATAACCTTGAAGCTCCCCCGTGAAAAGGGGCCTGGGGCCGGATGCGGCTATGTGGTGATAAACGCCATCGCTCCCGAATTTAGGGGCCAAGGCCTCTATCACGAGTTATTATTGCGGGGTCTGGAGTGGTTGCTTAAGCACGGCGCCAACAAGGCGCGGGTGCGCACCAAGCAGAGCCAGCAGGCGGTGATCCGGGCCTGGGCCCGCCTGGGCGCGCGCCAGGTGTATTCTGATTGTACTTTCCATCTTTGGCTGGACCAGGAGAAGGGCTAAGACCCGAACCGGCCCGGCGAGGAGCAAACATAATGAGTCGTTTTCTTGTGACCGGCGGCGCCGGTTCCATTGGGTCTTACGTTTGCGAGGTGCTTATCCGGCGGGGCCATGATGTTATCGCCCTGGACAACGGCCCTTCTTTAAAGGTGGAGCACCTTTTTGACACAGGCCGCTTCAAGTTCGTACAGGACTCGGTGCTGATACCCGAGGTGGTTGAGCGACTGGTGGACCAGTGCGACACGGTTATCCACCTGGCGGCCATCGCCGACCCCAAACGTTATGTCATCGAGCCCCTCAACGTGCTCAACGTCAATCTAAAGGGCTCTTTGTACCTGCTGGATTTCTGCGCGCGCCAAAAAAAGCGCTTTGTGTTCGCCTCCACCAGCGAGGTTTTGGGCAAAAATCCCAACGTGCCCTGGAAAGAGGATGCCGACCGCCTCTTGGGGCCGCCCTCCATCAACCGCTGGTGCTATTCCACGGGCAAGGCCTTGATCGAGCATTATTGCCATGCCTACGGCCAGCAGGAGGACCTGCCCTTTGTCATCATGCGCTTCTTCAATGTGTACGGCCCCCGCTGCGACGACTTGGGCCAGGGCCGGGTGATACCCATCTTCCTCGAAAAATTCCTGCGCGCGCAACCCCTCGTGGTGCATGGCGACGGAGCCCAGACCCGCTGCTTCACCTATATCGAGGACACCTCAGAGGCGGTGGTGGAACTGGCTCTCAACAATGCGGCCCTGGGCCTTTGCTTCAACATCGGCTCGGACCGGGAGACCAGCATCCTGGAGTTGGCCGAAACCATGAAAAAGGTGGGCGGCTTTGACAACCCCATAGAGTTCAAGCCCCACCTGGAGGTCTTTGGTAAGAGCTACGAGGATATCCCCCGGCGCATACCCGATGTAAGCCGCATCAAGGAAGTGATAGGCTGGGAAGCTAGCACCATCCTGGAGGACGGCCTGGCCAAGACCATCGATTTCTACCGCAAGCCCTAGCGGCTCGCCTCATGACAGCAAAAGGCCCGGCCTCCTGCGTGGAAGCCGGGCCTTTCTATTCTAAATGTCGAGTGGCGCCTTAATCCGTCACCAGGACCTCATAGTCGCCCAGCGGGAACTCCTGACCGCCCCAACCGATGTTGCAGCGCCCATGCCAGGTCTTGCCAGGGTGCACTCCCCCCCGGAAATTGGCCCGGCAGACGCATTGGGTTTCCTGGCCTGCTTGACCGGCGGTAAGGCAGCGCCGGTTGGCGGCCTGGCCCGCGGGCAGCCAGCTCAAGCCGCCCGGCTTGACCAATACATCGTAATGGGTAAGCGCGACCTCCTGACCGCCCCAACCGATGTTGCAGCGGCCTTGCCAAGTCTTGCCGGGATGCTGGCCGTCATTATAAAACCCCCGGCAAACATACATCTCGGTATTGTCAGCCAGGCCACCGCCCACCGCACCGGCGGGAATCTGGCCCGGCGGGACCCGCAGCCATCGGGAGCCCGGCGCGATTAAGACCTGATAGACGCCCAGGGATACCTCCTGGCCGCCCCAACCGATGTTGCACTTGCCGTTGAATAATTTGCCGATATGGGTGCCGCCGCCGTGGCTTGCCCGGCAAACGTAGAGGTCTCCTCCGGGAACGCGCCCGGCCAGCACGGCGCCGCGGGGCACGCCTTGTCCCTGGGCAACCCAGCGCACCCCCTGCCGCTCAACCAAAACCTGATAGTCGTTAAGCACCACCTCGCGGCCGCCCCAGCCGAAGTTGCACCTGCGGTTGACCACCTTGCCGGCATGGATCCCGTTTTGGTACTGGGCCCGACAGATATAAATCGGCGCTCCCTGGTCCTGGCCGCCCTGCACGGCGCTAGCCGGTATGCGTCCCTCCCGGACCGTCACCCAGGAGTAGGGAGCGGCTCCGCCTGGCCGCCCCTGCCAAGGCTTAACCAAGGTGGGCGGCGGCGGGGGCGCCGCATTTTTCTGCCATGGGCTTTCATTGACTGTAGACCAAGGCGACTCGGCCCAAGCCGGCATAGCCGCAAAACCAAGGCAGACCGTAAGGGCCAATAGGATTGACATACCTCGCTTCATTTGAATCTCCCCTCAGCGGTTGCATCTTTTCCCTACATTGTAAGCGGAAATAGATTTTGTGGGAACCGCGTTACCTAGGCATTTGCCTCTGACGGGCAATCCAACAAGGAAAAAGCCCGCTTCCTTAGAGAAGCAGGCTTTTCACTGGTCTTGCTGAGATGCCTTAGTCTTCGGGCAGCATCAAAATTTCCCCTTCATCGTCATCCTCCCTAGCCGCGGCCCTTTGCTTGGAGCCTCCCAAAAGCTGGGCCAGGTCGTCCACAACCTCTGATAGCGCCCGAACCTGCCCGTTAAGCTCTTCGCTGGCCGAGGCGGTTTGCTCGGCGTTGCCCGCCACCCGCTGCGTAACTTTGTCCATCTCGGCGGTGGCTATGTTGATCTGGTCTATGCCCTGGGCCTGCTCTTCCGAGGCTGCCGCGATTTCGCTCACCAAGCCGCCCACTTTCTTGGCGCTTTCTTCCACTTGGCTGAAGGCTTCGTCGGTTTGCTTGACCATCCCGCCGCCGGATTTTACGTCCTTGATATTCTGCTCAATGAGGTCCTGGGTGTTCTTGGCCGCCTCGGCCGCCCGCATGGCCAGGCTCCTAACCTCGTCGGCCACCACGGCAAAGCCGGCTCCCGCCTCGCCGGCCCGGGCCGCTTCCACCGCCGCGTTAAGCGCCAGCAGGTTGGTCTGAAAGGCTATCTCGTCGATGGTCTTGATTATGTGCGCGGTCTCATCCGAGTTTTTGCTGATTTTGGTCATCGCCTCGCGCAGGCTCTCCATGGCTTGGTTGGCTTGCGCAACAACCTTTCCAGTCTCCTGCATCAGCGCATCGGCCTCGCGGGCATGCTCGGCGCTCTTTTTGGTCATGGAGCTTAGCTCCTCCAACGATGCCGCGGTTTCCTCCAAGGAGGCGGCCTGCTCCGAAGCGCCGGACGCCAACTCGGTGCTGGAGCTGTTGAATTGGCTCGAGGCCTTGCCCACCTCCCGGGCCACGTCGTTGAGGCCGCCCACCGCGCCACGCAATGAAGAAAACGTGCTGCGGATCATCAGCATGCCCCAGCCCAGGAGCACCACCGCCGCGATGAGGAACACGGCGATGCCCAAGAGGTCGGCCAGCTTGGCGTTGGCTTCGATCTCCGCCTGGGTCTGCTTGTCCAGGGCCTCGGCCTTTTTAGCTAGCCCAAGTGAACCGGCTTCCATTTTGGCCGTGGCTTCGCGGTTGCTCTTCCATAATTCATACAGCTTATTGTCAGCGGCGATTATGCTCTGAGCTTCCTTGTTGATGCCTGCCCAACCTTCTTTGAGCTCATTAAATTTGAGGCCGCTTAGAAAGGCTTGGTTATTACTCGCCTGCAACTTGATGCCATCTTCGAAGATTTTTCGTTGTGCAAGATATTGTTTCTCTTCACCGCTTAAATAAAGCTGTTGCGAGTTCAGAATCAATTGGGTGACAAAAAACCTGAAATCCTTTACCCCGTTGCGGAAATTAGTATGAATATCATCCAGGCCGGTGCCTTCCTGCATGAGCTTCTCGCCCTCTTTTTCATCCAAAAACCCCACCACCTTGGTGCGGGCCAGTTCATCCAAGCGGTTGCCGCTGGCCAGCATGTCGGTCCTAAATTGGTTGATTTGCTTTACGTTGGCCACCACCTTGGAGAAGACTCCCTGGTATGCCGCCACATCGGAAACCAGCTCCTCCAGCGCCTTGACCACTTGTTCCTGGCTGCCGGCATTTTTCTTTTCAGTGTTTAACTTGGCCTGTGCGCTTTGCAAAAGGCCCAAGGCCTTTTCGGCCAGTTTGGGCTCGCCTTCCTGCAAAAAGGTCCGCTCCGCCACTCTTGAATCCTGCAACTCCGACAGGGCGGCATTGATGCCCGTTT
>CAZDRW010000044.1:0-3511 GCA_964507555.1 uncultured Desulfarculaceae bacterium | reverse complement strand
TTTCATGTCCTGGCGCAGGAAATAGTTGCCAACCGAAACCACGGCTAAGGCGGTCAGGGCGATAACCAATAATAAAATGACTTTGCCGCGCAAACTCATGCTGCTACCCCTTTTCAAGCTCTTAGGCACCTCTTAGGGCAAGCCCAAAATTGGCTGTTTCAACCGGCGCGCGGCCTGCGCGCCGGTTGAAAACAATGTACTACTTATAGAACCCAGCGGCGAACCAGACGTTCTGTCCGGGGGCTCTCATGACGAAGGTGTCTTTGGCTGACGCCTTTTTCTCGCCGGGCTTGGGCCAGTAGTACTCCACCCAGCCAGCGCCGGGGCCCTTGGCCATGTTCATGAACTCGACGAAGAAATACTTGCCCTTGACGTCCTTCATCTTGGACATGTTCTTGCCAACCAGGGCCGGGTTGATGGGATGGGCCAGCAACTCGACCTTATCGGTGCTGCCGGCGAAAACATACAAACTGCCTTTAACAAAGGGGCCGTTCTTGTCCTTGACCGCGGCCAGGGTGGCGTCAACGCCCTTTGCCTTGACCATGGCTACCGCTGCTTCCACCAGGGCCTTGGCGTCTTCCTTTTGCCCGGCCAGGGCCACGCCGGCAAAGGCAACGCAAACCAACGCCACGGCCACCACGGTTAGTGTCCAAAACCTTTTCATACAAACCTCCTGGATGTGTTATGGACGCTTAATACACGCCTTCAAGCCGTCCCAAAGGGGGACGGTTATATAGCTATTATGAAATATTGCAGACCTTCCTGGTTCGTTTATTTCACGCCAGGATTAATTCGGGTTCATTTGTGCATGTGCACGGGTAATGGGCAGGCAGGCGATGCACTTGCGTCAAGAGGAACGACTTTTGCCGCCGGGCACGGACAACAAATTTTCCTTCGACTTGAAAGTGCATATGTAATCGATATTCCGTCAGTGCGATTTTTGAAATTTATTGTTAGCCATTATTAACAACTAATAGTTCATAATTTACCTTTTTGCAATAGAACAATTCGACTTTGTGGGCACTATTTAAAAGTCTAACTTAAATAAAACACGATGGCTCACATTTGGGCAAAGCCAATTAGTTTGGCTGGCACCGGTAATAATATCTGGATATCTTTTTGTAATTAAACGATTATCAAGATGGGATGGCTGTATTGCCCAACGCAGGTATTAAACCTTTTCGATTGAGAAGATTGTCACTTTCCTTGCGTTGCCAGGCCGAACCAAAAGACATCATTTTGCCTTGATTAAGCTGAACAACCCTGTCCGCCAGAAACTCAACTTCGCTCATAGCATGACTGACATAAATTATTGGCAGGTCCAATTCCAGGGGCAGGCGGGCCAGAAACGGCAGCACTTCATCCTTGCGGGTCTGGTCCAAGGAAGCCAGCGGTTCGTCCATGAGCAGAAGGCGGGGGCTGGCTAGAAGGGCGCGCCCCACCGCCACCCTTTGCTTCTCGCCGCCGGACAGCTTTGCGGGACGCCTGGCCAGAAGATGCGAGATGCCCATCAGCTCGACCACGTCGTCTAAGCGCAAGCGCCTGCGCTCCGGCGTTAACAAGCGCATGCCGTAAAGCAGATTGGACTTGACGCAGAGGTGGGGGAACAACCGCCCATCCTGGAATACGTAGCCCACTTGGCGGCGCTCGGGCGCAAGGCATATCTTGCGCTCCGAATCATAAAGCACCTTATCGGCCAAGGCGATGCGCCCTTGATCCGGTTTTAAAAGCCCCGCGATAATGCTCACCAGACTGGTCTTGCCCGCTCCCGAAGGCCCGAAAAGGGCGGTGACGCCACGCGGCGCCTGAAAGGCCGCCGCCAGCTTGAATTCGCCCAACTTTTTTTCAACCCGCACTTCCAGCATGAAACTCACCCTTTTAACCGCATATCCAAACGGCGTGAAAGCAACTCAGATACCACCAGGGCCACCAGGGAAACCAGCACCGCGATCACGCACAAACGAAAGGCGCCGTCCTCGCCGCCTGGTGTCTGCACCAGGGAATAGAGGGCAATAGGCAAGGTCCGGGTCTGGCCCGGGATGTTGGAGACAAAGGTTATGGTGGCACCGAACTCGCCCAGGCTGCGGGCAAAAGCCAGCACCGCCCCGGTCAAGAGTCCGGGCAGCATCAGGGGCAGGGAAACCGTGCAGAAGACCCGCAAGCGGCCGGCGCCCAGGGTGCGGGCGGCCTGCTCCAGCCCCCGGTCCAGCCCTTCCACCGAAAGCCGCACCGCCCTAACCATCAAGGGGAACGCCATCACCGCCGCCGCCACGGCCGCGCCCTTCCAGTTGAAAGCCAAGGTGATGCCCAGGTTGTCGTGCAGCCAGGCGCCCAACGCACCATTACGGCCCAAAAGCACCAGGAGCAGATAGCCCGTAACCACCGGAGGCAGCACCAAGGGGAGATGTATCAGGCCATCCAGCAAGGCCTTGCCCGGGAAGCGGCCCCTGCCCAAGGCCCATGCCGTGGCCACTCCCAGAGGCAGGCTCATCGCCACGGACCAGGTTGATACCTTGAGGCTGAGCCACAGAGCTTCGCTTTCCAGCGGGGTTAAGGCTAAAAAATCCATCACTCAACCAGGAAACCATACTTTTGAAAAATTGCCTTGGCCTGGGGCGAACCCAGGAATTCCATATAAGCCCGCGCGCGAGCGTCGTCCTTGCCCGCCACCACCGCCGCCGGATAGCTGATGGGCCCATGCGAATCGGTGGGGAAAACTCCCACTACTTTTACTCGAGGGCTGATCTTGGCGTCGGTGGCGTACACCACGCCTAAAGGCGTTTCGCCGCGCTCCACCAAGGCCAGAGCGCCCCGCACCGTGGCCGCGGCCGCAACCAGTTTTTCAACCGAGTTCCACAAGCCCAAATTGCTCAACGCCTCTTTGCCATATATGCCGGCCGGCACATGGGAAGGATCGCCCATGGCCAGGCGCCCGTCTCCTAAAGTCCCGCGCAGGTCCAGGCCGCGCGACACCTTAAAGGATTTCATTTCGCTACTCGCCGGCGCGATGAACACTAAAGTGTTGCGCAGCACATTGACCCGGGTGGCGGGAATTATCAAATTATGTTGGGCCAGATAATCCATCCATTTCTGGTTGGCCGAAATGTAAACACTCGCTGGCGCGCCATGGGCCACCTGCTTGGCCAAGGTGGATGAGGCGGCAAAGGAATAGGTCACTTTAATGCCGGTTTTTTGCTTAAAGGCTTGGCCAACCTCGCTGATTGCGTCGGTGGTTGATGCAGCGGTGAAAACCAACAAGGGCTTTTCTTGGGCAAATACTGCGGACGAAACCAACAGGATCACGGCGATAAATAACAATGCCCGGACTTTATGAAACAGCATCACTGGCTCCTAAATATTAGCGGCTTAATCACCCAATAATCTGTGTTGTTTTTTGATATACATAACGCATGCGCTTAAAAAAGCCCTTGAGGGCTCTTTTGTTAACTTAAGTTTCCGTTATAGTCTAAATCAAATAGCGCGTCAAGGCTTGCCTATTGGAGCAGGAGTT
>CAZDRW010000043.1:0-12522 GCA_964507555.1 uncultured Desulfarculaceae bacterium | reverse complement strand
CTTTCCCGGGCGGAGAGCCAGCTTGCACGGCGCGGTGCTGGGCCTGATGTTCGGAGGGGAGTTCGCACTATTATATGTGGGTCTCAATCACACCCTAGCCTCGCGGGCTTATGTTTTGCTTTACACCGCACCCTTCTTCGTGGCCCTGGGCGCGCATTTCTTCTTGCAGGGCGACCGCCTGAGCCTGACCAAATCCCTGGGCCTGGTGCTGGCCTTCGCCGGAGTGGTGGCGCTGTTCAGCCGCGATTTGGGCGGGGCCTCCCTGGGCTACCTGGGCGGCGATCTCTTGGCCCTGGCCGCCGGCTGTCTGTGGGCCAGCACCACCATCTACCTGAAACGCTTTCTGGTGGGCAAGATACATCCGGCCCAGACCCTTTTCTTTCATCTTTTCTTTTCCGCTCCGCTTTTGATCGGCCTGAGCCTTGTCATGGAAGACAAGCTGGCTTGGGGCTTTAGCGCGCCCACGATTTTTGCGGTGCTCTATCAATCAGTGATAATCGCCTTTTTAAGCTACCTGGCCTGGTTCATGCTGGTGCACCGCTTCCCGGCCAGCCTGCTGCACGCCTTCAGCTTCTTCACCCCGGTGGCCGGGGTGTTCATCTCGGGCTGGTTGATCCTGGGCGAGCCTTTAAGCCTGCGGCTTTTGGTTTCCTTGGCCTTGGTGAGCCTGGGGTTGCTCTTGGTGAACCGGGTGCCGCACAAGGATTAGGGTTGGGGATGATCCGGTAGAGGGCAGGCCGGTTTACGGATTGGCTTAAGGCCAACTAGGGACCGGCCGGGACAACTCACCTTTTTATGGCTAGAAACTGACCCGCAAGCCGCCGCCCCAGCCGTATTCCGAATGCCATTTTGCGATCAGACTGACGTTGCCGTTTACCAGATATGACAGCCCGGCTTCTCCCTCCCACAAATCGTGGGTGTCGTACTGGGCCTCGCCAAACAACGCCAGGCGGGGGGTCAGCCTGAATTCCTTGTCCAGGGTGATGCGCAGGCCCAGGTCGGTGTCGATCCAGGTGCGCGACCCAATGTTGAGCGGCAGCAGGTAGCGCAGCCCGGCCACGCCGCGAGTTTTTTCCAGCTTGCTTTTATAGCCCATATTGTCGGCGCCGATGAAAACCGATTTGAAGCGGTCCAGGTAATAATCCCAGGTGACCACCGATTCCCACTCGGTTTGGTCCACGTCCTGCCAGCCTACTTCCCAGTCCGCAGTTAATAGGTGGCGGGTATTGGAAAGCCGTAGGAAGCCCTCGCTCATGTTGCTTAAAAAGTCGGCCTTGACCTGGAAATACCAGGATTCCGCATAAAGATTCGGCCTGACGGCCCGCACCTCAGGCGGCGGCACGTAGGTTTCGTAATGCACCAGCCGGGCCATGCCGGCTTTCATGTGATAGAGCAGATGACAGTGGAAAAACCAATCGCCCTTTTCATTGGCGTCGAACTCGATCACTGTGGTGGACATGGGCGCCACATCCACCGTGTGCTTCAGCGGCGCAAAGTCGCCTTGGCGGTTTAGCACCCGGAAGAAGTGGCCGTGCAGGTGCATGGGGTGGTGCATCATGGTGCGGTTGATCATGATGAAGCGTGCCACTTCGCCTTGCTTGATCACTATGTCGTCTTGGTCGGAAAGGGGCTTGTCGTTCAGGAGCCAGACGTAGCGCTCCATGTCGCCGTCAAGAGTGAGCCGGATAGTGCGTCTGGGCTTTTGGGGATCAAAGGCGGTGGGCTGCTTGGCGCGCAGCAGGTCGTAGGGCGGCCCCGGACGCTGGGGGGCGACGCCGTCCATGGCCAAACTGGGCGAAGATGCCACGTCGCTGGCCAGCGGACTGAAATCCCAGGCAAACCTTTTTCCGCTGGGCGGCGGCTCCATCTCCATCTGCATTTGACCCGTCTGGGCGTCATGAGCTGCACGAGTCGTTGCCTGCGGGGCAATGGTTTGGGGGGCAGGCATTTTCATGTCATGGCCGTGGGGCTGGCTGGCGGGGACCTCGTGGCTCATAGCGCCGTGAACGCCGGCGGGAGCGCTGCCAGTAGGGGGAGTCATGGCCTTCATGTCCTGCATGCCGCCCATGCCCGCCATGCCGGGCTTATCAAAAGCCCCGGCTTGCACCATGCTGTCCGGCATGCCCAGGGAAGCGGCCGGATTAAGAGCCATGACCTTGGCCAGGCTCGGTTCGCCCATGTTGTGATAGAGATTGGGCCGGGGCACCGAGGGGGCCTGCTTTTTGACGCCGGCGCCCAGCCAGATGGAAGCGTACGAGGAGCCGTCGTGAGCCGTGGCCCGCAATTCAAAAGCGCCCGATTGGGGCATCTTCAAAAGCAGGTCATAGGTTTCGGCCACGCCTATGAGCAGGCGCTTTATCTGCACCGGCTCCACATCAATCCCATCCGCGGATATGACTGTCACGGGGCTGGCCGCGAACTCCAGATAAAAAAATGTCGTGGCCGAGCCGTTGACCATGCGCAGGCGCACGGTTTCGCCGCCTCCGGCGGCCAGGGCCAATTGGGGCTTGCCGTTGGCCAGGAAACGGTCATAGGCCACGTCGGCGATATCCATGGACGGCATGCGCAAAAGCTCGCGCTTGAAGTAAGCCCCCAGGCTGCCCGCCTTGGCCGCGCCTAAAATGCTCTGGGCCGAGCCCTTTTGCACGGAATACCATTCGCTGCCGCGTTTCAGGTTCCTCAGCACCTGGTGCGGGTCCTCATCGGTCCAATCGGAAAGCACCACCACGTGCTCGCGGTCCGCCATCTTTTGGGCGTGGCGCGGTTCAATCACGATGGCCCCGTATACGCCGCTTTGCTCCTGCAGGTTGCTGTGAGAGTGATACCAATAGGTGCCGCTCTGGCGAATGGGAAAGGTGTAGGTGAAGGTGGCGCCCGGCGCGATGGGCGGAAATGATATGTTGGGCACCCCGTCTTGGCCTGGCGGCACCAGGATGCCGTGCCAGTGAACCGAGGTGCTCACATTCATGGCGTTCTTCACCTGGATGCGGGCCTGATCGCCTTCGGTGAAGCGCAGAACCGGGCCGGGGATGCCGCCGTTAATGGTCATGGCCGGGGCTGGCCGGCCAGTTATGTTCAAATCCTGCTGGGCGATGGTCAGCTGGTACTCAACGGTTCGGGCCCAAGAAGCCGGGGGCCAATATAGGCTCGCTAGCGTCAGGGCGGTCAGCACTAGAGCAGGCTTAAGAAGCGGCTTCAGGACGGCACCTCCGCTTATTGTCTACCCAATAAGTATGGTTGCTGTGCGTCAGGCTGTCAAACCTGCCAGGCGCAGGGGCGCGGCAAAAAAAAAAGGCTTCCGTGGGAAGCCTCCAAGCACAACGAAAATTAGATTTTATTTGGCAAGTGCGGGCAGCCCCTTCTTGCCCAGGCCCAGGCCTAACGGCCCTTCCAATTTGGCTTGCGCTTCTCCATGAATGCTTTCAGGCCTTCGGCGGCGTCTTCGGTCTTGATGAGATGCGCCAACTGAAAGCACAGGTAGTCTATGGCCGGATCAAGATCCATGTATTCCACCTTGTGCAGGGTCTGGCGTCCGATCTTGATGGCCAAGGGTCCGTTATGAACTATGTAGTTTAGAGTTTCGTTCAGGATTTCGTCTAATTTGTCCATGGGGCAGGCGCGAGTGATGAGCCCCATGGTTTCAGCCTCCGCGGCCGAGTAATGCCGCCCGGTGTAAATCATCTCCAAAGCCTTTTTCCGGCTTACGTTGCGGAAGATGAGCGCCCCTATCATCATGGGGAAAAGACCGACCTTGACTTCCGGAGTGGCCAGGCGGCAGCCCTCCCGCGCATAGGCCAAGTCGCAGGCCAGCATGATGCCCATGCCGCCGGCCATGCAATCTCCATTAACCCTGGCGATGGTTGGCTTGGGGAACATGGCCATGCGTTTCAATAGGAGCCCTATCTTGCCGGGCAAATCGGTGGGGCTTTTACCCGAACCCATACCGCTGAGATCGGCCCCGGCGCAAAAAGCCTTCTCGCCGGCGCCGGTTATCACCAAGGCCCTTACCCGGTCTTCATTCTCGATCTCCCCCATGTAATGCAGCAGTTGGTCCACCACTTCCATATTGAGGGAGTTGCGCTTTTCCTCCCGATCAATGGTGAGCCAGGCCACTCTATCTTTTATTTCATATATGACCAATTCAACTCTCCCGTTGCTTTAACTTTCCAGCCCTTAACATGGGCGTCGTGTTTATCCGCAAATCTAGCCTGCCGGAAGTGACCTCTATGCGCTTTAGGCCTGCTTGGCTCAATAAATCCACCAGCTCGATCTTGCGGGAAAAGGGGAAAATCCTTGCTCGTATTGCAGCCCATCGCGAGGACCCACCTCCAGTAAAGATACTTTTTCTCCCTTTGCTATAAATTCACCCTCAGTCCGAACCCGGTCTGATACATTTCCAGTAGCCAAGGTAATGGGGTTTCTATACCAGATAATATTGAAATCGCCCCAAGCCTCTTGCCTTGCATTTTCCTCCTCCTTGGGTAAATTGGTGAGGTCTGGTTGAAAAGGGAGAATCGGCCTTGGAATTAAATCCATGCATGAAACACAAGGTGGTGCGCGGCGCGGCGCGCGAATTCGCCGAAGGCGAGCTGGGGCCCATCGCAGCCGAGATTGACCACCAAGCCCGCTTCCCCTGGGAGGCGGTGGAGAAGATGCAGGCCTTGGGTTATTTTGGCCTGCAGGCTCCCCGGGCGATGGGTGGGGCCGGCCTGGACACCATTTCCTATGCCATAGTCATCGAAGAGGTGTCCCGGGTCTCGGCCGGGGTGGCGTTATGCATAACCGTGCATAACTCAGTGTGCCTGTATCCCCTTCTCACTTTTGGCAGCAAGGAGCAGAAGACCCGCCTGGCGCCGGATCTGATAAGCGGCAAGCGCATAGGCGCCTTTTGCTTGACCGAGGCCAACGCGGGCTCTGATGCCGGCGCGGTGGAAACCACGGCCACGGCCCAGGGCTCCGAATACGTGATAGAGGGCACCAAGATATTCGTGACCAACGGGGCGGTTTGCGGCTTGGCTCATATCTTCGCCAAGACCGATCCCGGCGATCCCCGCAGCGCCGCCGTGCTTATGGTGGAAAAGGAAAGAGCCGGATTCAGCGTGGGCGAGATCGAGGACCTATCGGGCATGAGGTCCAATCCGGTGTCCTCCATCTTCCTGGCCAATTGCCGGGTGCCGGCCGAGAACCTGCTGGGCAAGCCGGGCCAAGGGTTGAAAATCGGGCTCAGCGCCTTGGACACCGGCCGCATAGGCATCGCGGCCCAAGCCTTGGGCATCGCGCAGGCCGCCTTGGAATCGGCCACGCGCTACGCCAAAGAGCGCCAACAGTTCAACAAGCCCATCGCCTCCTTCCAGACCATCCAGAATTATTTGGCCGACATGTCGACTCAGACCGAGGCGGCGCGGCTGCTTTTGTACCGCGCTTGCGCCTTGAAGGATGCGGGCAAGCCTTTTTCCACCGAGGCGTCCATGGCCAAGCTCTATTGCTCGGCCGCGGCCAGGGAAGTGGCCAATCTGGCGGTGCAGATCCATGGCGGCTACGGTTACAGCCGCGAGTATGACGTGGAGCGTTATTACCGCGACGCTAAAGTAACCGAGATCTACGAAGGCACCAGCGAGGTGCAGAGAATGGTCATTGCCCGGGGCCTGCTGAGCCGGCCCAGTTGATTTGTGGTTTTAGGTTTTGCGTTAGGCGTTGAGGCAGCCTTTTTTAGCTAAAGATGGTTAGGTGATGGTCACAGGCCGCTTGGATTAAGGGCTCCAGTCATGAAGATAGTAGTTTTTTTAAAGCAGGTTCCGGCGGTAAGCGAGCTTCCCTGGGATAAGAAAACCGGCCAGCTTAAACGGGAGGCTGCCGCCGGCGTCATGGACCCCGCCG
This sequence comes from uncultured Desulfarculaceae bacterium, assembly GCA_964507555.1. Lineage (GTDB taxonomy): Bacteria > Desulfobacterota > Desulfarculia > Desulfarculales > Desulfarculaceae > Desulfocarbo. The sequence goes on along the minus strand of CAZDRW010000043.1, from coordinate 6,645 downwards.
CCAAGCACGCCCTGGAGGCGGGCCTGCGTTTGAAGGAAGCCCACGGCGCCAAGCTGATCACCATCTGCATGGGTCCGCCCGAGGCCGAGGAAGTGCTGCGGGAAGCGGTGGCGCTGGGCGCTGATCGGGGCTTTTTGCTTTGCGACCCGCGCCTGGCCGGAGCGGACACCTTGGCCACTTCCTATACCCTGGCTCGGGCGGTGGGGGCCGTATGCCCGGATTTTGACTTGCTGCTCTTGGGTTGTCACTCCGCCGACAGTGAAACCGGCCAGGTGGGACCCCACTTGGCCGAGGAGCTGGGTCTGCCGGCGGCGGCCTACGTGGAGAAGCTTGAGCTTGCCGGGCGCAAGCTTATGGTGGAGCGGGTGAGCGACGAGTGGCTGGAGACCCTGGAAATGGATCTGCCGGCTCTGATCACGGTGACCCCGCGGGCTTTTGCTCCGCGCCCCGTGTCCATGACGGGAGTCGAGCAGGCCTTTGGCGGCGGCGAAGTGTTCGTGCTGAGCGCGGCGGACTTGCGGGCCGACTCCGGCCATGTGGGTTGGACGGGCTCGGCGGGACAGGTCGTCAGGGTGTATGCGCCCAACATTGATAAAAAAGGAGTGCTCATCGAGGGCGCTCCCAAGGCCTGCGCCCGGGAATTGCTGGATCGTTTTGGCGACCGGATCGGCGCTCTCTTGGCTAAAGATTTGGGTGAGGCGGACTGAGCATGACGAACCATAATGCCGTCTGGGTTTTTGGCGATTACCGCAACTATTTTCAGAACCGGGTGACCTTGCAGCTATTGGCCAAAGCCCGGGCGCTGGCGGACGAAAAAGGCGCAGAGGTTTGCGCGGTGGTGATCGGCCATGATGTGGAAGAATGGGTGGCCGAATATCAAGCCCACGGTGCGCAACGCGTTTACGTGTTGGACCACCCCAGATTCGCCGAATATTTGCCGGGCCTCTTTGCCCGCGCCTTGGAAAGCCTGGCCCATGAGCACCGGCCGGAAATCATCTTGATCGGGGCCACCCGTTTTGGCAAGGAGTTGGCCGCGCGCACCGCCAGCCGCCTGGGCACGGGACTCACCGGCGATTGTGTAGATCTCTTTTTTGATGAAGATGGGCGTTTCGTGCAGGAGGCGCCGGCTTTTGGCGGCAACCTTCTGGCCGAAATCGTGATGCCCAAGCATCGGCCCCAGATGGCCACGGTCCGTCCCGGGATGTTCCCAGAGCTACCCCATGATGAAAACGCAACCGCCGAGATTATCCGGCAAAAGCCGCCCAAGGGCCTGACCGGTGACGGCGTGCGTCTGCTCAAGTCTGAACGCATCAAGTACCGGGGCCAGGATCTGGAGAACGCAGCGGTGGTGGTGTGCGGAGGGCGGGGGTTGGGCAGCAAGAAAAAGTTCAAGCAGATATATGAACTGGCCCGGCTCATGGGCGGCGAGGTGGGTGCCACCAGGCCGGTGGTTTACTCAGACTGGGCGGAAGACGAGCGCCTGGTGGGGCAGGCCGGAAAAAACATAAAGCCGAGATTGCTCTTTTCTCTGGGCGTTTCGGGGGCCATCCAGCATACCGCCGGCATAGGCCAGCCCGAGTTTACCGTGGCGGTGAATAAAAATCCCTCGGCCGTGATGATGAAAAACGCCGACGTGGCCATCAAGGCCGATGCCCATCAAGTAGCCTTGGCCCTGATCAAGGAACTCAAAGCCCGCCGCCGCTAAAGCGCCTGGGCGGCGGCTTGTTTCTCCAGCCGCCGCCCAGCATGGCAAGTAACGCGTTTTGGGGCCGCTAAACCGTCCGGCTTAGGCCCCGGACACCTGGTTCAGCTTGAGCAGCAAAGCCAGGTCGCCGGAAGCTTTAGCCTTGCCTTGCATGAAGGCCTCCTGGCCGTCAACCTTGCCGGACATGACATCCAGCCAAAGGTCGAAGTCCGAAGCGATGCTGAGGGCGGGGTTATCCGCTTTGCCCAGGGCGCCGCTCATCTGGCCATCGCAAATATTGAAATGGCAACTGCCTTGCACCGGCCCTGAAAAGTCGTATTGGATCACCGCGTCCATATCCCCGGCGGCCTCGCTCTTGAATCCCATGGGCATCAAGACCACCAGTTCTTCCAGGTTCTCGGGCCTGGGCATTATGTTTTGCTTGGCAGCCTCCCGGGGCGTGACCCCGGCGGCTATGTATGTCCGCCAAGCCATGTTGGCCATGGTGGCCAACGACTTCACATCGCCCACCGGCTGGGTGATGGTGGCCAGGGTCTGAGGCGCCACCTCGCCTTTTTCCACCAATTCCCGGCCAGCCTGTTCGGTGGCCTGCAACACCTCTGCTGCCAGCTTAGTACCGCGCATGTTTGCCAACAACTCGGCGCCTGGCCGGTATATCTCGGCGTGGAGGTGGTCTTTAAAAATGAAACGAGCCCAGGATGACATCAGGTCGAAGACATGCATTTCCGGAAAACCCGCCACCGAGAGCATCACCACCGCGGGCGGCTTAAAGCGCAATGGGTGATGGGTACCCTTGGGTGTCTCGACAAAAAAGGGCTCCAGCATGGGCAGCGTGCGCTCGATGAACGCCTTGAGATTGGCGTTGACCGTGTAATGATAAAGAGGGGTGGCATATACCACCAGATCGGCCTCCGACCACATGGGGAATAGCTCATTGGTCATGTCGTCGTTGAGGATGCACTTGCCCGGGGTCTTGGTCCAGCAGGTGAAGCAACCCTGGCAAAAACGCACCTTTTTCTCGCGAAGATTGACCATATCTACTTCAGCTCCGGCCTCGCGCATTCCGGTTAACAGGCTGTTTAACATCATCTCTGTTTTGCTCTCCCCGCTGCTTGCGCGGGGGCTTGAATTGATAGCCATTACTTTCATGTTATTTCTCCCACCCTTTCGGGCAAAAATTGGTTAGCGCATGAGCGCCTTGTTTGAATGCGGTTCTATTCATTCGACGTTGATCTTGATTTCTTGCTGGACCGACTTAAGCTCAAATTTGACCGAATCGTAGGTCGGCTTGCCCAGCCCACCGGGGTTGTTGGAAAAACCGTAAGGCTCTTTGGGGATACCGAACAGGTTGCTATCCAGCTTGTTGTTCTTGTTTTGGTCATGCACCACTGAAACCGCGTACCAACCGTAGGGCAGCTTAAAGGTGCTTTGCGACTTCCCGGAGACTAGCTTTTGCCTGCTCTTGGCCATGGCCTTATTCGCGATGTCGTCATAGGCCTCCGGCGAGGCCACCACCGCAAACATGGCCTGCCCCTGGTCGTCCTTGAAACCCTGGGCTTTTACCAATAGCTCGCCGGTTTGGGCAAAAGCGGCCATTGATCCCCAGCAGAAAACGGCCGCGCTGGCGCAGAGTATGACCAGCTGTTTTATTTGACGAGCTTTCATGATTTTCCCCCCTTTGTTTAAGGTGTTTAGGCTGAGAACAGGTCCTTTAGCTTCATAAGGATCGCGAAGTCGCCGTTGACTTTGTACAGCCCCTTGAAAAAGGCTTCCTGGCCGTTCAGGCGTCCTTGGGATATGTCCAGCCAAACCTGCCCGGGGGTGTCTATAACCAAGTCCGGCTGCGCCGCCTCTCCCTCATGATGGATGCAGGCGCCGTCCGCGATTTCCAGATAGGCGCTGAAGGTATCGTCTCCCGAGACATGAAACTGCAGGGTGGCCTTTAGATCGCCGGCTGCCTGCGGGTTGAAGCCTTGCGGCATGATTTTCAACAGGTCGCGGCAGTTATCGACTGAAAGGGGGCCTGTCGCCTGATCGCTTCCGCTGCTCATGGCTTTCTCCTTGGTCAATTGGTTTGGTTGGCCGGCCGGATTGATGCCGTTTTTGCGTTGATAATAGTCGGGATATCTCATGGTGAAAGGGAGACCGATGCCCAAGTTCAAGACCATGGGCAAGAAGGTTGTGAAGATCAGGGCCGCCAACCGGTGGGATGCGATCGCGGGGAAAACGACGGGCGCCAGCGAGATCAGCAGGCACAAAGCGAAAATCGCGGCCCAGACCCAAGCCATGTTCAGGGTGATTCGCTTGTATATATCGGTGGCCCGCACCGCTTCAGGGGTCCTGCGTTGGGCGAAGAAGGTGGTGAAGGGCTTTCTGCCCAGCAGTTGGGGCGCTGTGGCGGTTATGAGGAGCATCAAATAAAGAAGCGTAAGGGGCAAGCGGCTCATCATGCGCCCCAGGCCTGCGGGCCAGAGCCAAAAGGCGATGGCGCCGAGACCCAGATAGGCGGCAAAGGTCCAGGTGATGGGTGAGATGCCGCTTTTTTTGCGCATGACCACCAGCGCGATGGCCAAGGCAATGATGAGCGCCAAGCTTGTCGTGCGCATGAGCGGCAGGGAAAAGCCGCTGGCAAAACCGGCGGTCAAAAAGGCCGAGAAAAATAATATGGGCAGAATATTGAGTATTCGGGTCATGACAGCAGACTTTCATCTTTGAGACTTTGGGAGGCGGCGACCCGCTTTTGAAATATGCGTTCTATGATGTAGCCCCGCATAATCCTGGCTGTCTGAACCATGGCAGCGGTAAGGGATGCGTCTTGAGCCATGGGCAGGCTATGGGTCAGCCGGCGGCGGAGGGCCATTTCCGCGTCCACCATCTGCTTGGCCAGGCGGGGGTAAAAGCTGGCGTCATCCGATGTGAGGCCGCGTTCCGCGCCTCTGGCCAGGACCTGGGCCATGGCCAGATCCTGGGAATCGTAGCCTTCGTTGCTCAGAGGCATCAGCAATTGGGCTTGCTCCAGTTCTTTAACCTGCTCCTGGCCAAGCCCGCTTTGCTGGCAAAACTCCTCCAAACTCATTAGCTCTTCTGTTTGATCGCCGAAGATGACCTGATGGACCATGAGTAAGGGGGTGACGTCCTCCCCCCGGTCAAGAGCTTCCAGTACTGACTTGATCTTGGCTAAGGGAAGGCGCTGATCGCTTTGCAGTTGGCGGATCAGGGCGGCGCGTTCCACGCACTCGGGCGGGTAAAAAGCCATGTTGGGGCTGGTTTTTTCAGGTTGGGGCAACAGTCCTTGATCCACATAGTATAGCAGGGTGGATTTGGGCAGCCCGGTGGCTTCGCACAGTTCCTTCATGCGCAGTCCCTTGGGTCCGGTTTTATTCTTGCTTTTCATTTTTGTCCCTTGGTTTTTAGTAAAGGTAGCATTGCTAAACCTGTGTGTAAAGTAAAAAGTGGCGCTTAGCGCTTTTTACTTTTAGGGTGCTTCTGGCTAACTTTACGCTTCCCAACGCGGCTTATTTGCATAAATTACTTGTCAAACCCATCGCTTAAGTACATACTTTTGTGTACCTGCGCTCTGCGATCAGCACAATGGGGGTCAGCCCTTGCCCCGGGAGGGAAATAGGCGGAATGGAAAAACAAGAAATCCTGCTGGAAACCGGTACTAATGAAGTGGAAGTGGCGGAATTCCGGCTTTGCGGTCAAAGCTTCGGCGTCAACGTGGCTAAGATCAGGGAGTTCATTCCTTTCGAGGGCATCAAAGTCAGCAAGCTGCCAGGCCGTCACCCTTCGGTGGCCGGTGTTTTTCTCCTTAGGGGCAAGTCCATACCTCTGGTCAACCTGGACAAGCACTTGGAGCTTAAGTGCGGTGAAGCCGATGAAAACCGAGTTGTGGTGGTGACGGAATTCAACAACATGACCACCGCCTACGTGGCTGACTTCATTGACCGCATACATCGGGTCTCTTGGAGCGAATTCAAACCGCTGAACGCCATGCTGGCCGCCAACGCCACCTGCGTGGTGGGATCGGTCAATATAAGCAAACACGAAGTACTGATCCTGGATCTGGAAAACATCATCGGCGAGATTTTTCCCGAGACCATCATCAATTATGACGAGAAAAAATTCGACGAGAAACCCAAAGTGGAAAAGCGGGAGCAGGCCAAGGTCCTCTTTGCCGAGGATTCAGCCATAATACGCAAACAGGTGTGCAAGATCCTCAAATCTGTGGGCTACGAGCAGCTCGTCGTTTATGAAAACGGCCAGGCGGCCTATGAAGCCATCTTGGCGATCAAGCAGCAAGCCGAAGATGAAGGAGCAGACCTGAGCAACTATCTGAACCTGGTGCTGACCGATATCGAAATGCCGATGATGGACGGCCTGGCTCTTTGCCGCCGCATCAAGAAGGAAATGGGGCTCAAGGTGCCGGTGGTGGTTTTCTCGTCCCTTATCAACGAGCAGATGGCCATCAAATGCAATAGAGTCGGAGCGGAGGCCTATACGGCCAAGCCGGAAACTGAACGCCTCATCGAGCTCCTGGACCAATACGCCTTGAGCCACTAGCCTGCCCGTCGATCAAAGACCAGGCTGTGGAGCTAGCATGATCCTCTCCAGAGGGTCTGTTGCGGAATTATCCCCTTAAAAACTCTTGGGCGTTCATCTTCGAGGAGCCTTCATGCCAAATACCTCAGTTCGGCCAAGCCAAGTGCTTCTTTGCATCGTTTTTTTGGCTGGACTGATTTTCCCGGCTGACTGGGCCTGGGCTTCTTGGCTGGGCACCACCCCCGCCGACTTTGCACCCAAGGGGCCGCCTGCAGCGATATATGAATTGGAGATACCGGCCCAAATGCCGTCCGAGACCAAACGCCGGATTTTTGCCATGTACGCCATGGATCCCAATGAGCGCGGCAAGGCGGTGTATGAATATTGGGAAAAGCCGG
>CAZDRW010000042.1:0-12559 GCA_964507555.1 uncultured Desulfarculaceae bacterium | reverse complement strand
TAATTCACGCTCTGCTGTAATAAGCCGGTACTGCTTTATGCCCAGATTAAGCGCCAGGGCCTCGGCGTCGCCCAGGGTTCCTTGCGAGGTGTATTGGCTGGGCATGGTCACGCCGGTCTCGTTTTCCTTGCCCAGCGCAGCCACCGCCTAGGCGGCGGTAAGCGCCGAATCAATGCCACCGCTTAAGCCCAGCTCGACCCTTTTGAAACCGGTCTTGGCCAGGTAGTCGCGGGTGCCCAGGACCAACGCATGGTAGATCTCTTCCACCAGATCCATGGGCGGCTCAAACCTGGTATGGATCTCCGGGCGCTTGGCCTGCCCGCTGCTTGCAAGGCGCGTCACATTTATCGGTTGGGGAAAAGACGAATCCGGCACCGCGGGCAGCTCCAAATCATAGACCAAGAGGTCTTCCTCGAAGCGCTTGGCCTGGGCGCACACCTTGCCATCGGAAGCCACCACCAAGGAGCCTCCGTCGAAAATCAATTCATCCTGCCCCCCCACCAAGTTGTTGTAGAAAACCTGGGTGCCGGTGCGGCGGGCGAAATTGGTCACGATCTCTTGGCGCAACACCAATTTGCCCGCGAAAAACGGGGAACCAGAGACATTGATAACCGCTTGAGTGAGAGGGTCTTTGGCGCAACGCTCCACTGGCCCGTCCTCCACCCAGATGTCCTCGCAGATGGAGAGCAAAAGGCGGGCGCCGTCCAGCTCCAAAAAATGGCAAGTCCGCCCGGCGGCGAAGTAGCGGGCTTCGTCAAATACCCCGTAATTGGGCAACTCGATCTTGTGGTAATAATCAGCCACCCGGCCTTGATTTAAAACGGCCGCCGCGTTGTAGACCTTTTCTTCCTCGGCGTGCACGCAGCCCACCCAGGCGGTTATGCCTTGGGCGGCGGCGGCGACCTGCTCCAGAGCTTTTGCCGCGTCTTGCAGGAAGCGGGGCTTTAAGAGCAAATCCTCCGGAGGATAACCCGTCACCGCCAGTTCGGGAAAAGTCACCAAATCAGCGCCCAGCCGCCGGGCGCGCTCCATATAATCTATTATTATTTCGGCGTTTCCGGCCAGGTCTCCCACCTTCAGGTTTATCTGGGCCTGGGCTATGCGCAATAGCGGCATTTACACTACCTTTTCTGTTTTCTGGCTCTAGCCGGGGAAAGGTAAAGCTACTTGAGGGCTAATCGATGGCAACTCAGCAAGATCAAAAATTAGAGTTTATTATACCGCTATTAACCCTCGGTCGGCAGAGCAGAATCAGCCAGCAATTTAAACGGCAGTTGTTGCCTTATATCCCATAAGGGTTCGAACCTGTCAATAGAACCACCGGAAAATTACTATCTGATATTTTATCAGTACATATTGATTTGCATGATAATTTACACTAACAGCCAGTGTGGATTATTCGCCTACTCTATTTAGCTGTAAACTTAATTGGCGGCATTATTGCCGTTTTTATGGTTGACCTGGTTTAAGGGAATTGCTAGGCTTCTGGTGCAGATGGCCTATAGCATAGAAAGCCGGAAAGCCATGGATGAGCGCAGTCGCAGAAAAATCCTGGAAATTCTTAGGGTGCTTAATGAATCCGAAAGGCCTTTGGGCGGGGTGCGCATAGCCAACGCGCTGGCCTTGGCCGGCCGCGAGATGAGTCAACGCACCATTCGCTATTACCTGGAGCGCACCGATGCCGAAGGCCTGACCGAACCGGCCGGGCGGCGGGGACGCCGCCTTACTCAAAAAGGCCACCGCGAGCTCGAAGAAGCATATGCGGTGGACAAAGTCGGTTTTGTGGCCGCCCGGGTTGACGCGCTGATCTACCGCATGACTTTCCGCCTGCGCCAAGCCAAAGGCGATGTGGTGGTCAACCTATCCAGCGTGCAAGCCGACCGCATAAAGGAAGCGGTTGGGCTTATGCGCACCGTGTTCGACGCGGGGCTGAGCATGGGCCAACGCCTCTTAATCGCCCAGCCGGGCAGCCGGGTGGGCCGCCACCAGCTGGGACCTGATGAGTACGGCGTGGCCACCATCTGCTCGGTTACGGTGAACGGAGTGCTGCTGGCCGAAGGCATCCCCACCACCAACCGCTTTGGCGGCCTTCTGCAAATGGTGGATTCCAAACCCGTGCGCTTCACCCAACTGATCTATTACGACGGCACCACCCTGGATCCCTTGGAAATATTCATAAAGGGACGCATGACCTCGGTGGGAAACGTCGTTGCCAAAGGAGACGGGATCGTGGGGGCGAGTTTTAGGGAGATTCCGGCCCCCAGCGCCGAAAAGGCCCGCCGCCTGTGCGCGCGCATGCAAAAAGCCGGTTTGGGCGGGGTTCTTTTAGTGGGACGTCCCGGCCAGCCTCTGTTGGAGGTGCCGGTTTCAACCGGACGGGTCGGCTTGGTGGTGATCGGCGGACTCAACCCCTTGGCCGCGGTGGAAGAGGCCGGCATCACCACCAGCAACCATGCCATGGGCACTCTAATGCCCTATGAGAACTTAAAACCTTATCAAGAAGTGCTCGGCCGCCTAGTTTGAACAGAGAGCGGGCGCTACTTATTTCGAAATCGTAACAAGTTATTCCCTTTTGGATATCAAAAAGCGCAATCCAGCGGATTTGACTCAATCCCCGGCACTGCACGCCCGCTGATCCGCCAGCATATCCAAACGGATCGCCCCCTTGGCCAACCGCTCCACCGCATTTGACAAAAGTTCGGCCAAAACCGTGCCGGGCACCGGCGCCTCGATAAATAGATCCGACCACTGTTCCTCGGGCAGGCGGGTGATGACCATGGTAGAGCCCTGGCCATGGCGCCCTTCCAAAAGCTCAAACAAATCCAAACTTTGCCATGCCGGCAACCGCTCGCCCCCCCAATCGTCCAACACCAGCAAATCAGCCCGCATATAGCTGCGGCGCACCCGCGCAAAACGGCGTTCATCCTTGCGGGCCTCGGCCAGTTCACGCATCAGCGAACCCAAACGGCGATATAGGGCGTTAAAGCCCAAACCGCAAGCCTGGCGCAGCAGAATGCTGGCCAAAAATGTCTTGCCCGTGTGTGCTTCAGCCTGCACCACCAGGTCTTTGGCTTCGCCCAGCCAGCCGCAGCCCAAGAGGTCCTCCAACTGGTCCCTGCTCAAATACCGGCCACGCCTGAAATCAAAATCATGGGGGCTTGCCTGGTCGTAGGGAATGCGAGCCTTGCCCAGGCGGTTCAACAGACGGCGGTGCTCGCGCTCGGCTAGTTCGGCATTTATGAGTTCGGATAACAGTTCTTCAAGGCTCATAAGGCGCGCGCGCTGTGAAGCGAATAATTCCTTGAGCGCCCTGCTCATACCTGCCAGGCTCAAGGCCTCCAGTTTGGCCACAAGCTCCGGATCAAATCCTTCGACCGGCGGGTGTATTGATAGCACCTTGGCGCCAGGCAATGGTTCGCTGCTCGGCAACACCTCGGCCTCAGCCAAAGGGCCCTTGGCTTTGATGATCGGGCTTTCATTCTGCAGCCAGCCCAAAGCCTCGCCCATTATGTCCGGCAAATGTTTACGCCCTGCCATCCTTGTATCTCTCCCTTATCTCGCGGAAGGACGAGTCCAAAGCCGACTCGGTTTCCGATGCCTTCTGCAAGCGCTCGCGCAGGAAATGCCGCGCCGAAAGCAGGATGCGGTCGCTGGCGCTTTCTTCGCCGGCGATGCCAGCCTCGGGAAGCGCCGGCTCCTTGCCTGCAGCGGCCCTAGCCCTATCCTTTAGCGCGGTCATTGCGGGGATAGGCGCCGGCCCTGGCTTCTGCTCAGGCGCCCTGTGGGGCGGCGTTGCTTTGGCCTTTTGCAAGCGGGCGGCCAGGGAAACCGAGGCGCCGGCACTCGCTTTTTCGGCCGAGGCGGCGGCCGCCGGTTTCAGGAAGGTCCTTTCGGGTTTTTCCGCTGCCGGCTCTGCGGAAAGGCTGGCCATGGGCGCCGCCGGTTTTGCGGTCTTAAGCTGCCTGCGCTCCGGCAGGGGAGGCGTCTCCGCGGCCCGGATCGAGGTGGCCGCCAGCCCGGCTGCCACCGCCGCGGTCCGCATTTGTGACACCTCCGGCGGGTTGTTCAGCACCAACTCCACCAGCTTCAGATAGCTTTTGGCCCCAACACCCTTGGGGTCGTATTCATAAATGGTCTTGCCGAACGCCGGCGCTTCGGACAGCTTGACGGTGTACTTGATCTCAGGCCCGACCAAATCACCGTAGCGCTCCCGGAGCTGCTCCAGGATGTCGAAGGTCTTTTTGACCCGGCCGTCCACAAAGGTGGGCAACACCCAGCGCAGCCTAAGTTGCGGGTTGTATTTTTGGATTACGGCCAAGCGCTCTTGAAAGCGCATCAGTCCCGACAGCGCCATGGGCTCCATGGAAACCGGCGAAATGACCTCGTGCGAACAATACAGCGCGTTTACCAGAAGCGTATCCCAGCCGGGCGCCGTGTCCATTATCAAGAAATCGAAACCGCCCTCATAGTGCTCCATGGCCTCGGCCAAAACCGCTTCCGGCGACATCTCGCGCCGGGCGATCTCCATCTTTACGCCGGCCAGGCCGTTGCCTCCGGCCAAGAGCCAAAGGTTGTCCCTGGCCTGCGCCAGCGCGGTAAGCGGATCGCCAATGCCGGCCACAACCTCGGCCAGACCGCGCTTGGGATGCACCCCCAGCATGTCGCTGCACTGGGCCTGCACATCGGTGTCCACCAAAAGCACCTTCTGACCGGCCATGGCCAGTCCATGAGCCAGGCTCACCGCGGTGCCGCTTTTGGCAACACCGCCTTTAAGCAAACTGATGGCGATCCGACGCATGCGCCGCCCCTGACCGTGGCTATGTTGTTTTGAGTCGTTGATTTGCATTGTGTAAACCCCTCCCCGGGTTACGGCGCTGTCAGCCCATTATTTTGGCATGGGCAAACTCATGGGACGGTAAACTCCATACAGCAATACCCGTGCCACGATATCCCCTGTGGGTTACAATTTGGGAAAACATAGCCATATAATTGTTTTTATTGATATTAAATAGCTAAATACTCCGCTGGCCAAGGGCGGGAAAGCCAATCCAGGCTGGCAGCGGCGCACTCAGGACGCGATTTTTATTTCGATTTCGTAATAAAGGGCAGGGTAACAAAAAGAGCGCCCTGTGCGGGCGCTCTCTCAGGCAGATAGGGAAAGCCTAATTTTCGATAAAGGCCCGCAGCTTCTTGGCCCGGCTGGGATGGCGCAATTTGCGCAAGGCCTTGGCTTCGATCTGCCGGATACGCTCGCGGGTCACGTCGAAGTCCCTACCGACTTCCTCCAAGGTGTGGTCCGCCCGCTGGCCGATACCAAAGCGCATGCGCAGGACTTTCTCTTCCCGAGGGGTCAGGGTGGCCAGCACCTTGCGGGTCTGTTCGCATAAATTTAGGTTGATAACCGCATCGGCCGGCGAAACCACCTTCTTGTCCTCGATGAAATCACCGAGGTGGCTGTCCTCTTCTTCACCGATGGGGGTTTCCAAGCTGATGGGCTCCTTGGCGATTTTGAGTACTTTGCGCACTTTCTCCAGAGGGAATTCCATCTTTTCGGCGATCTCCTCCGGAGTGGGTTCCCGCCCGAACTCCTGCACCAGATATCGGGAGGTGCGGATAAGTTTATTGATGGTCTCGATCATGTGCACGGGGATGCGGATGGTGCGGGCCTGATCCGCGATGGCGCGAGTTATGGCTTGGCGGATCCACCAAGTGGCGTAAGTCGAAAACTTATAGCCTCTTTGATACTCGAACTTATCCACCGCCTTCATGAGGCCGATATTGCCCTCTTGGATGAGATCCAGGAACTGAAGGCCGCGGTTAGTGTACTTTTTGGCAATGGAAACCACCAGGCGCAGGTTGGCTTCCACCAACTCCTTTTTGGCGCGGCGGGCCATCTCCTGGCCATCCCGCACCCTTTTCACGATGCGCCGGAGGCTCTTTGAGCTCATCTTGCATTCGTTTTCAACATCCTTGATGGTGGTTCGGCACTGTTTCATCAGGGTTTCAAGTTCCAAAAGGCGGTCTGGCTTGCATCTGCATTTGCCCATGGCAACTTTTTTGCCTTTGGCGGCCCTAATTTTACGGCCCAGCTTGGTGATTTCCGCCTTGGGCAAAGCCGCTTCCCTCATGGCCGCGCTCATGAGGCCCTCGGCCCGTTCGATATTGGCCAACCGCGTTTTGATGGTATCGGCGATCTGGTCGACCTGGCGTTTTTCAAGCTTGAGATCGGCCAGCATGTCGGAGACTTTACGCCGGTTCTTGGTGAGGTTCTCGCGCAGCTTTTTGCGTTCTTCCACCTTCAGTCCGTTGTCGCGCTTGGACAGCTTTTCAAAGGCCTGCATGTTCCGCTTATCCATGCGGCGTACCTTGTCGACCAAAGCCAGAAATTGCATCTGGCGCTCTTCGTGGGCGGCCAAGGACTCCTCGTCGTCGATGTCGCGCACCACGTCGCGAATGCGGACTGCGCCCGCCTCCACCATCTCCCCCAGCTTCAACATATCCTTTACGCCCAGCGTGGACTCCAAAAGGGCGCCGATGGCCATGCGCTCGCCCTTTTCAATGCGCTTGGCGATCTCCACCTCGCCCTCGCGGGTCAAAAGCGAAACCAAACCCATCTCCCGGAGGTACATCTTCACCGGGTCTGATACGCGTCCCTCCTCGGAGGAAAAATCGGCGCCTTCGCTATCATCATCGCTATCGTCGTCGTCTCCATCCGCGTTGCCCGTCTTCAAATTCAGCTTGGTTTCGTCATCCACCAGTTGGATGTCCATCTCCTCCAACACCATGATCATGTCGTCCATGCGATCAGTGGTGGCTTCGGAGCTAAGCGTCTTGTTGATTTCTTCGTAGGTGAGGTAACCCTTGTTGCGGCCCCGGGAGATCAGCTTCTGGAGGTCGGCGTACTTTTTTTCTTTAATCATGGGTTATTCCTCTTTGGGTTTGGGACGAAGACGGTTCATTTGTATCTCGCGCCGCCGAGCTTGCAGCTGCGATACAAGCTCCATGTCCTTTTCCGGATCTGCGGCTTGGATTGCCTTATTTATCAGCTTTAGTTCGCCCTGTGCCTTTTGGCGGGCGCGGCCCCACAAATAATCCCGCACTTGCTGGCTTATGGTTTCCGGATCCAAGGCAGGGGCGTCTTCCGCTAATTGACTTACCAGCCCGGCCAAGGATTGATCTTCCAGGTTGTCCATGACCGCGGCCGGCGTGGGCGTGCCTCCGCGTTCCAACACCCTGCACATTGCCGTGGCCACGGCTTGCTGGCCAGGGTCGCCGAGATCGTTTAACGCGCCTTGCTCGAACAATTCCTTCGCCGCCAGCGGCGAGGCCAGGGCCAGTTCAAGTAGACAGCGTTCATCATCAAAACAAAAACCCCGCCGGGACCGGCTCTCAAGGTTCCGCGCCGCAACCGGCCTGGTCCGGCCCGGCATGGGCAGGCCCAAACGCGAAGCCACCACTTGCGGCGGCAATCCCAGGCGATGAGCCAGGCGCTCGAGATAGAGCCAGCGGGTCACCGGGTCTTCAATAGCCTTCAGGACCCCGCCGGCCTCGCCCACCACCCGGCTCTTGCCTTCGGCGCTATTTAGGTCTCCCCCGTCAATTATGGCGTCCAGGACCATCTCCGCCAAAGGCCGGGCCTTGCCGATCTCCTCTTCAAATGCTTGCGCACCTTGTTTCTGGAGGAAAGTGTCGGGGTCCTCGCCTTGGGGCAATAGAAGCACGCGTGCGGGCATGCCTTCGCTCAAGAAAGTCGGCAGGGACCTGGTGGCGGCCCGCATGCCGGCCTGATCGCCGTCAAATACCAGCACCACCTCCGCTGCCTGGCCTTTCAAGCGGCGCACCTGTTCGGCGGTGAGAGCCGTGCCCATGGGGGCCACGGTCTCCAGGAAGCCGTGGGCTGCGCAGGTGATCACGTCGAAATACCCCTCCACCACAAGAGCCCGGTCCTTCTTACGCATGGCCGGTTTGGCCAGGTCAAGGTTGTATAAGGTGCGTGATTTGTAAAAAACTTGGGACTCGGGCCCATTCATGTATTTGGGTTCGCCCTCGCCTAGGATTCTCCCCCCGAAGCTGACCAACTTGCCTGCGGCGTCGCGGATGGGGAACATCACGCGGCCCCGAAAGCGGTCATAGGCACCGCCCCCCCGGTCCCGGGGAATAACCAAACCCGATTCCACAGCCAGGTCCTGGGGGATTTGCTGGTCCGCCAAATGCCTTCCCAGCGCCTCCCAAGCATCGGGGGCGTAGCCCAAGCCAAAGGTCCGCACCGTATCTTCATTCAGGCCGCGGCGTTCCAGGTATTCTTTCGCCTGGCGGCCCGAAGTCGAATTTAGTTGCTGGATGAAAAACTTACCCGCCATTTCCAACACGCGCAAGAGGCGGTTGCGAAGTTCTAATCTCCTATGCTGGTCCTGGGTTAATTTGGGTGCCGGCAAATCCACGCCATAGCGGGCGGCCAACTCCCGCACCGCCTCGGGAAAAGACAGCCCTTCGTCTTTCATCACAAAAGAAAAAACGCTGCCGCCCTCGCTGCAGCCAAAGCAGTGCCAGGTACCCCGACCGCGGTCCACCTTCATGCTTGGATCGCTATCGCCGTGAAATGGACAAAGCCCCCAGAAGTCCTTGCCCTTCTGGGTAAGCCGCACCCGCTTGCCCACAACCTCAACCACATCGGCGGCCAGGCGCACCTCTTCGATTTTGTCTTCCGGGATATAGCTGCCGCCTGAAGTCATTACTTTCAGTATTTTCCTTTAGGGTTTCCCTGCCATGGACCGCTGCAAGCCCAAAAACCTGTCAGTCGCGCAACTGCGCCACGGTCACTGCGTTACCTTGCAGTCCCTGGCCCGGCCGGGCCTGCACCACTAGGGGATGCTTGGCCAAATAGTCGCGCACGCCCGCGCGCAGCCGCCCGGTGCCGATGCCGTGCACCACGGTAACGCTTTTGCGGCCGGCCAAAAGCGCCTGGTCAATGGCCTTGTCCAGCAAAGGCAAGGCGTCATCCACCGTCAGCCCGATGATTTTGAGATCCAAGCCGTCGTCGGCGCTGGCCAGGACCGACACCTGGGCCTGGGCCGCTTTCCTGGGCCTGGCGCCCGGCGTAAGCGGCTCCATCTCGTTCAAAGGCACCTGCACCCGCACCCCGGCCCTGCCCACGCTCACATATATTGAATCCAGGCCGGGCCGCGGCGCTTCGGCCAAGACCCCTTCCTGCCCCAGATTGATAAGCGTAACCTTATCGCCCGCCTTGAGATCATAAATGCCGGGTGCCGGTTCGGCTGCCGCCTCCGATTGCGGCGGAGAAAGCATATGGTTGAGTTTGTCCAGGGCCTCCCGCCGCTCGGCGTAATAATCCTGGCGCACCCGGCCGGGTTTCAGCTCTTGCCCTGCGTCGGTCGCCTCCTTGGTCCTCAGCCACAGATCATCCAGGCGCTTTTCCAGGCGGCGGGCCACCTCGCGGACCCGGCGCTTGCCCTCATCCAGAGCCTGGGCGCGCTGCTGCTTGGCCGCCTTGAACAGCTCCTTGGCCTCTTGCCTTTCCTGCGCGGCCGCAGCCCGGTCCTGATGAGCGGCCTGGCGCGCGGCCTCCGCCTCTTGGCGGGCGGCCTCGGCCTCCTGCAAAAGCGCCACGGTCTGCCTTTCGCCCGGATCGACCAGCGCCTCGGCCTTGGCGATGATCTCCGGCGGAAAGCCAAGCCCGCGGCTCACGGCCAAGGCGTCGGAAAAGCCCGGCCGGCCGTAGGCCAGCTGAAAAGTGGGTTCGCCGGAAGCCTTGTCAAAAGCCACCGAGACGTTCTCCACCCCGTCTTGCTCGGCGGCAAATGCCTTCAGGCGGTGAAAATGCGTGGTGCACAGCACCTTGGCTCCGCGGGCCATGAGCCAATCCAGAAAAGCCATGGCCAAGGCCGCGCCTTCGCCGGGGTCGGTGCCGGTGCCCAACTCATCCACCAGCACCAAGGAACCCTGCCCCGCCAAACTGACCATTTCGGCCAGACGGCCGGCATGGGCCGTGAAGGTGCTGAGGTCGGTCTCCAAGGACTGGTCGTCGCCGACCTCGGCCAAGACCCGCTGGTACAGGCAGAGCTTGGAGCCGGAAAGACAGGTCACCTGCAGGCCGCACAGCGCCATGAGGTGCATGAGCCCCACGGTTTTCAAGGTGGCGGTCTTGCCGCCGGCGTTGGCGCCGCTCAAGATCAGGGCCTTTTGCCCGGGGCGCAGCATCACTTCGATGGGCACTGCCCTGCCCCGCCCTGCGGCCTGGCGCCAGGCCAACAGCGGATGCCGCGCCCGCAAAAGCTCGAACCCGCCGTCAGTGGTGAGCATGGGCTCTGAGGCCCCCAGGCGCTCGGCCAAGGCGGCTTGGGCCAAAAGGCAATCCAGCTGGGCCAGCGCGGCCAGGTTTTCGGTCAGCGCCTGCAACTGCCCATAGAGGGCGCGAGTGACTTCCTTTAAAACCCGCTCCTCCTCCTCGCGCTCCCGGCGGCGCAGCATGGCCAACTGGTTGTTGTCCTCCACCGCTTCCAGGGGCTCCACAAAGCAGGTTGCCCCGGATTGGGAGGTGTCATGAATGATGCCGGCCAAGCGGCCTTTGGCGTCGGTCTTGACCGGCACCACGTAGCGATCGGCCCTCTGGGTGATGATCTGGTCGCTGAACACGCCCGACAAATCGCTTCTGGCAACCAGGGCGCCCAAACGGGCGCGCAGCCGCTCGCGCTGGCGGTTCAGGTCCTGGCGCACCCGGGCCAATTCCGGGCTGGCCGAGGAGCGCACCATTTGACCGGGCCCCACCACCTGCCTGAGCCGCCGCCCCAATTCCGGCAGCGGAGTGATCCGGTTGCGCAGGCGGTTAAGCTCGCCGGCCTCGGCAGGCGCGGCGTCCAGAAAGGAAGCCGCGCGGCCCACGGCGGAGATGAATTCGGCCACCGTCTCCAGCTCGGCCGGCAGCAAGAAGCCGCCGTCCAAATGCATGCGATTGAACAGCGGACGGATGTCGTCCAGGCCGGCCAGGGAGGGGGCGCCCGAGAGGTCCAGGAGGGCGCGCAGCTGGGCCAAACGCCGCTGGCGGCGGGACACGGTTTTCAGTTCAATGCAGGGTTTTAGGCCGCGGCACATTTCCGCGCCAAGGGAGCTAACCGCCAGGGAGGCCAAGCGCGCAAGGAGCTGCGGGAGCTCCAAGACGGCCATGGTATGTTGATCAGCGGCCTGGCCCGCGGCAATGCCGGGCTTGCCCGCTGTTGGCATGGGTGCGGATTGATTCATGTTTGGCGGTTGCTCTAAGGGCACTATGCCCAAACGGTCATCCCCCCTGGAATAGTCATTATTCATGGGGCATCACAGTCCGGGGCCTTGCGATCGGCTCCCTCCATCGCCGGATCGGAACGCCTCTCCTATATTGCCGGCTCCCTATGAGAGCCTCTGGCGGACCAATTGGTTCACCAGCTTGCCGTCGGCCTGCCCCTGGAGGCGCCCCATGGCGGCCTTCATCACTTGGCCGATATCCTTGGCGCCCTGCGGTTTAAGCTCGGCGAAAACTTCGTCCAGCACTGCGTTAACACCGGCTTCGTCCAATTGAGCTGGCATATATGCCTGTATAAAGGCCAATTCGGCCTTTTCCTGGTCAACCAAATCCTGGCGGCCGCCCTTGGAGAACTGGTCAATGGATTCACGCCGCTGCTTGGCCATGCTGCCGAGGATTTGAATCTCCTCTTCCGGGCTCAGCTCGCGTTTCAGGTCCTTGGCCTTGTTATTGAAAGCTGATCTGATCAGCCGCAGGCATGAGGTTTTGGCTTGGTCTCGCGCTTTAAGGGCCGCCTTGAGGTCGGCATCCAATTGCTGGCTTATAGCCATGGAGAATCCTCCCCCGCCTATGGCGGCCAGTTCGCGCTCCCCTCAGTATTTAAGGGAGCAAAACCTTGGTTGCGAATTCTATCAGTCGCCAGATTGGCTGTCAAATCAAAGACTACACTCATGTACGCGGTAATGTTGCCTTTGTCGTAAATTCGGTGTTATGCTGGAAATCCATATTACCCCTACCCGCCAAACATGGCTGGAATACGATGCAAGCACCTCCTCCACCTCCGGCTCCGGCTTACCTGTATACCGACCAATGGCTTGCCTTTGATTATGGGCCGGCCCATCCCCTGCGCATCAACCGGCTGGCCATGACCCACGAGCTCATCGGCCGCTTGGGCATGAGCCAGCCGTCGTTCCCCATAAGGCCGGCTGATGCCCGTGAACTGGGCGCCTTCCACGATCCGCGCTACCTGGACATCCTGCAAGAGCTCTCCATGATGCCCCAGACCGCCGATTACTATGCCTTCGGCTTGGGCGCCGGGGACAACCCGGTTTTCCCGGGGGTGTTCGAGTGGTCGGCCCTATTGGCCGGCGCCAGTCTGTTAGCCGGCGAATTGGTAAGCATGCTGGGCCACCCGGTGGCATTCAACATGTCCGGCGGCATGCATCACGCGCTGCCGGCCAGGGCCTCCGGATTCTGCTATGTCAACGACCCGGCGGTGGTGATCAAAGACCTGGTGAACCGGGGCCAGCGGGTGGCTTATGTGGA
>CAZDRW010000041.1:0-12625 GCA_964507555.1 uncultured Desulfarculaceae bacterium | reverse complement strand
GGCTCTTTTGGGGCTCATCAGCCTGCCGGCTATCGCTCAACCCAAAGAACTAACCATAGCCTTTAGCTCAGAGAGTGCTCCGCTTGAGTTCGTTGCCGCCGGCCCCGCGGTAACGGATAAGCTCGGCAGCAAAGGCCCGGAACCGCAATCCAGCGCCCGGACCGCGGCAGCCCTCCAGCTGACCGAAGGGGAAAAGGCCTGGCTCAAGGAGCACAAGGTCATCGTGCTGGGCGGCGAAGCCAACTGGCCGCCCTTGGAGTTCATGTCCGCGCAGGGCGTCCACCAGGGCCTGGCCGCGGAATACATGCGGCTTTTGGAAAAGCGCCTGGGCATCCGCATAAAAGTGGTCAGTGCCTTTTCCTGGGCCGACATGCTGGAAAAGGTGAAAAACAAGCAGCTTGCTGGCATGACCTGCATTGCCCGCAGCCAAGAGCGCGAACGCTACTTAAGCTTCACCAAGCCCTATTTTTATTGCCCTTACATGGTGTTCACCAGACGGAACCACCCCCCGATCAAGGACATCAAGGAACTGGCCGGGAAAACCATCGCGGTGGAAGACGGCTTTTTACTGCAGGGCAAGCTGCAAGAACAATATCCGAAAATAAGGCTCTTGGCGGTAACTGACACCTTATCCGCCTTAAGGGCGGTGGCCGAAGGCAAGGCGCAGGCCTATGTGGGCAACCTGATGGTGGCCGAGCATTTGATCAAGCGCTACGCCCTTGGCGAGCTTAAGATAGCCTGCCCTCCCCCTTGGCCGGGATCCCAATTGCGCATAGGCATCCGCCGGGACTGGCCCCAGCTGGTGTCAATATTGGATAAAGCCCTGGACAGCATCACCAGCCAAGAGCAGATCGCGATCAACAGCAAATGGCTGGCGCCCCAGGAAACCAGCTCCGCGGAATCGGGGGGATTGGCCCTGACCTCCAAGGAGCGGGCCTGGCTGGCAAAACACCGGCGAATCCGGCTGGGGATTGATCCCGGCTGGCCGCCCTTCGAGTTCATCGGCCAGGACCAGGCCTATGCGGGCATGGCTTCCGATTACGTGGGCATCATAGAGAAGAAGCTGGAGATATCCATGAAGCCGCTTGCCGGCCTTACCTGGGATCAGGCCATCGCCAAGGTCAAGGCGGGAGAGGTGGATGTATTCCCTTGCATCAGCCAGACACCCGAGCGCAGAAAGTTCCTCAACTTCACCAAGCCCTACCTCATCTTCCCCATGGTCATTGTCACCAGCATTGACGCCCCGTTCATATCGGGCCTCAAGGATCTCAGGGGCAAGACCGTGGCCGTGGGCCGGGGATATGCCTCCCATGAACTGCTGGCCAAAAACCATCCAGGCCTAACCCTCAAACCCGTGAGCGACATCAAGCAGGGACTCGCCCAGGTGAGCCAGGGCAAGATTGACTCCTTGGTGGGCAACCTGGCTACGGTCACTTATTTCACGAGGAAACTGGGGCTGACCAACCTCAAGATAGCTGGCACCACACCATACTCTTTCAAGCTTTCCTTCGGGGTGCGCAAGGACTGGCCCGAATTGCTGGGCATCCTGGATAAATGCCTGGCAAACATCAGCCCCAGCCAGAAAGCCGAGATACACAACGCCTGGATTTCCATGCGTTTCGAGCACGGGGTCGACTGGGAATACGTATGGCGGATGGTTGCCGCCATCGTGGCGGTGTGCCTGCTCATCATATTTTTGATCCTCTATTGGAACACCCGCCTGCAAAAGGCGGTGCGGGAACGGCGCTTGGTCGAGGAAGCCTTGGGCAAGAGCGAGGCCCAGCTAAGGGCCTTGATAGACAGCTCGGCCGACACCATCATCGCGGTGGATCCCCAGCGCCGCATAATTGATTGCAACCAAGCCTTCAGCGAGCAGATGGGCTTTTCCCGGGAGGAGGCCATAGGCCGCTCGGTCCGACTGATCCATCTTGATGACGAGTCCTACGACCGTTTCGGCCGCGAAGTATACCCCCAGATAAAAAAGGCCGGGTTCTGGCGCGGGGAGTGGCTATACCGGCGCAAGGACGGCAGCGACCTTCCCATGGAAACCGTGCTTTCAGCCTGGCGGGGTAAGGACGGCGCCATAGAGGGCTATGCGGCGGTGAACCGGGACATTACCGAACGCAGGCGGGCCGAGCAAGAGGCGCGCGATTCCAAGCAACGCCTGGCCGAGATCATCGCCTTCCTGCCCGACCCCACCTTTGTGATAGACAACCAAGGCGTGGTGGTGTCCTGGAACCGGGCCATGGAGGAGCTCACCGGCATCCCCGCCGCCGACATGGTGGGCCAGGGCGATTACGCCTACGCCGTGCCTTTCTACGGCGAAAGAAGGCCCATTCTCATCGATCTGGTCTGCGATTGGGATGAAAGCTTTCGCCAGAAATACCTCTCCGTCAGGAAGGTGGGCGAGTGTCTGGTCTCCGAATCATTCCATCCCCACTGGGGCGACAATGGCCTATATCTTTCAGGAATCGCGGGGGTGCTCTATGACTCTTCCGGCGCGGTCGCCGGCGCCATCGAGACCTCCCGCGACATCAACGAGCTGAAGAACGTGCAACTCGCCCTGGAAAGGGCGCGCCAGGAATTGGAAAAACGGGTGGCCGAACGCACGGCCGATCTGGAGACAGCGGTGGAGGCCTTGCGGGAGGAGGTCAGCGAGCGCCAACAGATAGAGGCCAGCCTGCGCAAGAGCGAGGAAGAGCACCGGGCGGTGTTGGACGCCTCGCCCAACTGCATAATCGCCTATGACGCCGAAGGCAGAGCCGTATATGTCAATCCGGCCTTCACCAGGATTTTCGGATGGACCGAGGAAGAGGTGATCGGCAAGCGCATAGATTTCGTGCCCGAAGAAAACAAGCCGGAAACGTTTAAGGCCATCAAGGAAATCTACGGCATTGAAGGCGGGGTGTACTCCTTTGAATCGCGGCGCTTCACCAAGAGCGGCGAGATCATAGACGTAAGCATTAACGCCGCGGTCTTTCTTGACGCCAAGGGCTCTCCCATAGGCATGTTAGTCAACCTGGCCGATATCAGCGAACGCAAGCGCACCGAGGAAGAGCTGCGTCAGTACCGGCATAAGCTGGAGCAGCTGGTGGAGGAAAGGACCGCCGAACTGGCGGTGGCCATGGAAAAGGCCCAAGAGGCCGACCGCCTCAAGTCGGCTTTCCTGGCTTCCATGTCCCATGAATTGCGCACGCCACTCAATTCCATAATCGGTTTCACCGGCATCATCCTGCAGGGCCTGGTGGGGCCGCTCAACCAGGAGCAGACCAAGCAGATGGGCATGGTGCAGCACAGCGCCCAGCATCTGCTGAGCCTAATAAATGACGTGCTGGACATTTCCAAGATCGAGGCCGGGCAGTTGAAGGTCGAAGCCGAGGAATTCGACATGCCGCAATTGGTGACAGAGGTCAAGTTCAACCTCAGTCACCTGGCTAAACAAAAAGGACTCGAGTTGCAATGCAAGCTGGCGCCGGAGGTGGGGACCATAATCAGCGACCGGCGCCGGGTCGAGCAAATCCTGATCAATCTATTGAATAACGCCATCTAGTTCACCGACCAAGGCGGCGTCTATCTCGATAGCGAGCCCATCAACGGCCTTTTGTACACCAAGATTCGCGATACCGGCATCGGCATCAAACCCGAAGACCAACGCAACCTATTCAAGCCTTTCCGCCAGATCGACACCGGTCTGGCCCGGCGCTACGAAGGCACCGGCTTGGGGCTGAACATATGCAAGCGGCTGGTGGAGCTCTTGGGTGGAGAAATTTGGGTGGAAAGCGACGGCCAGGGCAAGGGCAGCGTCTTCAGCTTCACCCTGCCCCTGGCCAGAGGAGGCGGAGATGAGTAAGACCATCCTGGTTATCGAAGACAACCCACAGAACATGTACCTGACCACTTTCATTCTCGAGAAACACGGCCATGAAGTGCTCCAGGCCTGGGACGGGCGCCAGGGCATCGAAGCCGCCACGCAAAAGACGCCGGACTTGATTCTTTTGGATATCCAGCTGCCGGAGATGGATGGTTACGCCGTGGCCAGTTCCCTTAAGGCCAACCCCGACCTAGCCAAGGTGCCCATCGTGGCCGTCACGTCCTACGCCATGGCCGGCGATAAAGAGCGCATCTTGGCGGCCGGCTGCAACGGCTATATCGAGAAACCCATCAACCCCGAGACATTTACGACGGAACTGGCGAAATTTTTGGACCCGCCCGAAGAGGGAGGAGCATGACATGGCCAAACTCTTAGTGGTGGACGACCAGGAAACCAACCGTTACCTGCTCGACGTCTTGCTGAGGGGTCACGGCCATCAGGTGACGCTTGCCACCCACGGGGCGGAGGCCCTGGAACTGGCCCATGAAGAGCCTCCCGACCTGATCATCACCGACATCCTGATGCCGGTGATGGATGGATTCACTCTTTGCCGCAATTGGAAAAAAGACCCGAAGCTCAGCCGCATTCCGCTGGTTTTTTATACAGCCACCTATACCGACCCCAAGGATGAAAAGCTCGCCCTCAATCTGGGTGCCGCACGCTTTATTATCAAACCCACGGAACCGGAACGGCTTATACAGATGGTGGAGGAAGTGCTGACCGAGCACCAAGCCGGCAAGCTGACCCCGGCCTCGGATTCCTTTGACCAAGAGGAGGTCTACCTAAAGGAATACAATCAAACGCTGATAAAGAAACTGGAAGATAAGATCCTGCAATTGGAGCAGGCCAATAAAACGCTTATCCAAGAAGCGGAGGAACGAAAAAGAGCTCAGTCGGAGCTGGTCCGCAGCGAAGAACGCTTCACCAAGATTTTCAAGCACAGTCCCCACTGGGTCACCATCACCACCCTTTCCGATTGGCTCTACATCGACGTCAACGACACCTTCTGCCGCATTACCGGCCTTAAACGGGATGAGGTGATTGGCAAATCATCACTCGGCATCGGCGTGTGGGCCTATTCGGAAGAAGGCCGGCTCGCCCGAGAAATCGCCGAGCGCGAAGGCTGCCTGCGGGATTACCTGATTCACTTCCGCAACGCAGCCGGCGATCTCAGGCAGGCCCTATGGTCGGCCGAGCCGGTGGCGCTTGAGGGAAAAGATTGCCTCATTTCCGTGCTGACCGACGTAACCGACATGAAGACGGCGGAGCAGGCCCTGCGCGAGAGCGAGGAGAAATACCGCAGCCTGATCGAGACCGTGGCCGACCCGGTGATCGTCTATGACCAGGGCGGGCAGGTGGTCTATGTCAACCAAGCCTTCAGCAAGGTGTTCGGCTGGACCAGCCGGGAGGTGACGGGCAAGCGCTTGGACTTCATTCCCGAGCATGATATCCCGCAGACCATGGCCAAGCTGAGCGAGGTGATGCAAGGCAAACCTTGTTATGGTTTCGAAACCCGCCGGCTTGCCAAGGACGGCAGGGTGGTTGATGTCAGCATCAGCGCCGCCAGCTACCGCGATGATAATGGCGGGCATCAAGGCATCGTGGTCAGCCTGCAGGACATTACCCAAAGGAAGCTGGCCGAGGAGGAAGCCAATAAGCTGGAGGCCCAACTGCGCCAGTCCCAGAAAATGGAGGCCATCGGCACCTTGGCCGGCGGCATCGCCCATGACTTCAACAATATTCTGGGGGCCATCATCGGGTTCGCGGACCTCTCTCTGCTCTCCATACCTCCCGATTCACCGCTGCGCGGCAACATTCAAAAGGTCCTGGACGCCGGGCTGCGCGCCAAGAACTTGGTCAAGCAGATACTCACCTTCAGCCGCCAAACCGAGCAGGAGATCAAGCCGATCAAGATAGGCAATATCGTGGAGGAAGTGGTTAATCTTTTGCGGGCGACCATACCTTCCAACATAGAAATCGTGCATCAAATTGAGGCGGACGGCGTGGTCATGGGAGATCCCACCCAGCTGCACCAGGTATTGATGAACATGTGCACCAACTCGGTGCAAGCGATGCAGGCTGATGGCGGGTTGCTGGAGATAAAACTCGATACCATCGACATGGACGCCAAGTCAGCAAGATTGGTGCCCGAGCTGGCTCCGGGGACCTATCAGAGAATAGCTGTTTCAGACACCGGCCACGGCATGACCAAGCAAGTCATAGACCGCATATTCGAGCCTTTCTTCACCACCAAGGAGAAAGGGCAAGGCACCGGCCTGGGGCTCTCGGTGGCCCATGGCATAGTCAAAAAACTTGGCGGCAAAACCACCGCCTATAGCGAACCGGGCAAGGGTTCCACCTTCTGCATCTATCTTCCAATATTGGATGCAGGCCCCGACGCTGCGCGGCAAACTGAAGCGTCCCTGGAAAACACGAGAGGCAGCGAACGCATCCTCTACGTTGACGACGATGAATTGCTTGTGGAGGTGGGCACTCAGGTCTTGGCGTCCCTTGGCTACCAAGTCACCAGCTTCACCTCCAGTCAAAAGGCCTTGGAGGCGTTCAAGCAAACCCCCCAAGAGTTCGACGTGGTGCTTACCGATATGAACATGCCGAAAATGACCGGCCTGGATTTGGCCAAGGAGCTGACCGGCATCCGCCCGGACATGCCCATCGTGCTTTGCACGGGCTTTAGCGAGAGGATATCGGCCAGCCAATCAAAGACTCTGGGAATCCGGAAAACTATCATGAAGCCCATGGTGGCCCGCGACATAGCCCTGGCCATCAGGGAGGTGCTGGAATCAGACTGATCCCACATCGAAAATGGTTTGGGATATGGATGCAACCGCAGTTCAATCAAAAATGGAGCCCCAAGCCTAAGCCAAGATCCTTGGCGGTTTAGGGGGCGGGCCTTCAGGGGGCGGCGCATGAGCCAAAACTTAAAACTCGTTTCCTGCCTGACAGCGCTGACTGCCTGCTTGGCGTTTCTGGCCGTCTTTGGCAACCCGGCCGCCGCCGGCACCGAAGGCATCCCCTTTGTCTGGCAAGGCACTATAACCTCCTCCCAGAGCCGGCTGGCCCCGCCGCCGGGCGCCGGGGCGGTGACCGATCGCTGGGTGCTTTCCGTGCGCTGGAAAGAAGGCCAGCGTATCGAGGTCAAGGATTCCCGCGGCCGATTGGTGGGCTGGTTCGTGAAATTGGAGGACGCGGGCAGCCGCTGGCAGGGCGACACCACCGGCGGCTTTCAGACTCCCTGCATGCGGGGCGGTATAGAGACCCGGGAAGAGTGGGGCGGCGACAGTGGCCCGGGCCATGTCCTCACCCCCGGCTGGGGCTGGATCTACTACAGCGCCGCGGACGACGACCCCTTGGCCGAGGTGCTGCCGGGCGGCTCCTACTCATTTTCCAGCAACACCACCAGCACCCAAAGCTTCACCGTGAACTGGCTACGCCACGGCTGCCCTGACAGCATGGGCCACATCGATGTCACCGAATCCACCCGCCCGGCCTATCTGCACTACAAGATAGGAGGGCGCTATTTGTTCGAGCCCTTTGCCGCGCCGGGCGGCTTCAACGCCAAGTTCCTGCCCCTGGAGACGGTGAAGGCCATGGCCAGCCAGCGCCTTAGGGTGCCGGCCACCGCTCCCTGGGACAGCGAGGGCCGCAAGATCTCAGAAAGCCGCATGCAGGGCAGCGCCCAGAATAATTTTCATAACGCCTTCAGGAACACCCTTTCCTGGAACATCGCCCGGGTGCTGGATATCAAGCCCATCGTTAAGAAGTGCCAGGAGACCTGGCGGCCGGTAGCCGAGGGCGCCACCCAGGGCAGCAATGAGATCAGCATCACGGCCTCGGTGCCGGACCAGCCGGACGTAAAAGGCAAGTGGCGCTTCACCCTGAGCGAGGTCAGCAAGGAAAAGGGCTATTGCCTCAACGCCGGCGACGACAGCGGCCTGGATTTGGAGTTTACCCGGGGCCAGGCTGGTTTCGAGGAGCCCAAGGCCACCGGCGCCGGCGGCTCTTCCATAACCAGCAGCAGCGGCGGCGGGGACTCCGGCGGCAGCGACTCCAGCGGCGCCAGCGCGGAGAAAACGACCAGCTCCGGCTCCGGCGGCACCGGCAACCTGACCCAATGGGAGAAGGGCAAGGCATACGCCAAGGGCGAGGCGGTACAGAACAACGGCGCGGCCTACACCTGTCTGACGGCCCACACCAGCCGGGCCACCAACGAGCCGGGCAGCGGCCCCCAATGGCAACAGTACTGGGCCGAGGGTGCGGGCAGCCAAGACTCGTCCATCCCAGCAAGCTACGGCGGCGGCTCCTCAGCCGGCTCCGGCGGCGCGGCCTCCTCCGGAGGCGGCTCCGGCGAGGCCGGCGGCCAGGAAGAGATCGAGGGCACCGAGACCACCAATGAAGTGACGGTGCGCATCAAGAGCAAGGACTACGGCGCCTGGGCCAAGCTCAAGGCCGAGATAAACGTGGACGGCGTCTGGTATCAGGCCAAAAGCGAGGACGGCAAGGACTACATTACCATCCCCCTTGACCAGGATGAAAACCACATCAGCGACTGGTGGGAAAAGCAAAACAACGTCTTTGGCCAGGCGGCCGCCTCGGATGAGGACGACCGCCCCGAGGGGGTGGGCCGCGAGCCGGGCGACGGCTTTTCCAATTACGAGGAGTACCGGGGCTTTCGCATCAACGGCCAGTGGCAGTCCACCAACCCCACCTACAAGGACCTTTTCATCCGCGATGAAATCGGCCTGGGCATCGGCTGGCTCTCGGACCTGATTTTGGCGGTGCATCTAGTGGACGAGGGCGAGATGGACTCCCACAACATGGTGACCTTCAACCGGGGCTACGCCAAGGTGGCGGGCCAGGACGGCCAGAAGGGGATATTGCTCCGCATGGAGAACCTGGAGCCAGGCACCGCCGGAGAGTGCCGCCCCATGCCGGGCTGCCCCAATGCGGTCAAAGAAGTCTTGATCGACACCTTTGAGACCAAGCTGGGCAATCTGCCCATAGACGAGGCCGAGGAGCGCCAGCGCTACGCCGAGGGATTGTTCACCTACTCTGATGTGCATTTGGCCGCCACCATCGCCCATGAACTGGGCCACGCCTTGAACATCCTGCACCACGGCTTCATTTGGGCCGAGTTCGAGTCCGACTGCGACGTGGCCCATATGGGCGGGCTTTGGTCGGGCGACCTCTCCTGCGTGATGCGCTACAGCGCGCCCGACTATTACACCCACGGCGGCGGCACTCAGTGGACCTACCCATTGGAGGAAGTGGAAAAGAACCGTTTCTGCGATAGCCCCGCCGGCACCGGGATCAACGCGCCAGGGCCCGCCGATTCCCAGGGACGGCCGCGCCCGGTGTCGGGCGACGCGCAGGAGGGGGCCTGCCGTAAAAAAGTGACCCTGAAGGGATGGCATCAGCTTGGCAACTAATCGCATCAAATATCGTCCGGCCACAGCGGCCGCCTGCCTGCTTTTAGCCGCGCTGGCCGCCCTGTTTTTAGCTTCTTGTGGTGATTCGGACCAGCAGGCCAAGACCGCCGCGCCGCAGCCTTTCAACTTGGAGCTTATGCTCATGCCCGGCGCCGAGCCGGGCCGGGCGGTGGCCGCAGTGCGTTTTTTCTCCCGGGCGCTAACCCAAAGAGACTTGGACCAGCGCCTTCTGCCCGCGGACCAACGGCGGAAAATAGAACCGTTCAAGGTCGCCGCCGGCAGCAAGCTATGGGTCGAGTCCATGAGCTTCGAGGTGCTCACCCCGCAGGGCAAGGCTTTACAACTCAAACCAGGCCAGGGCGATAAGGTGAAAGTCCTGCGCCAGCCAAGCGCCAAGGAGCTGATCCTGGGCCCGGCCACAATGGCCCAAGCCGTGTATCTCCTAACAGCCCCCGGCGAACTCGAGGCGGGCGGCAAACTCCGGGCCTTGCTCAAGGTGGATGGCAAGGAGATCGCCTCGCCCTACCGCAACATAGCGCCGCCGCCGGCAAACCCCGTCCAGGCCTCCCTGCAAAAAGCCCGCGTAGCCCGCTGGTCGGATGACGCGCGAGCCATGCTGCAAGCCGGCCAGGAGCTAAGCGCCAGCGATCCCGCTTCAGCGGCCGGTCCCTGGTACCAGGGATTGGCCCAGGAGCGCATGGGCGACAAGGCGGCCGCTTTGGGGAGCTATAAGAAGGCAATGGACCTCTGGCGGCAAAAGGCCAAAGGCGCCAAGCACGCCGAGCCGCCGCTGGGCCTGGCCCGCCGCATCAGCCGATTGGAAAGGCCAGCCAAGTAAGCTGATTGGTTGGCGGGCATGGCGGCAAATTTAAAATTGCAATACCGCCACCTTCCATGTAAGTCAGCTCATAACAACTCTGCTATCACATACCTGAAAGGTCGGCAATGCCGATGAAAAGCCTGCGTCTAACAAGCATATTTTTTGCCGTTTTGCTTATATTCAACGCCTCGGGAGGATGCGCAATCACCTCCGCGGATGATTTCGACGCGCACAAGCCTTCCACTCAGCTTCACTTTACAGACACGGAGATGGATTTCGCCTTGGTGCTCATCGTGGGCGCCACCATGAACCACGGCTGCGAAATAGGCGAGGCCTTTTACACCGCCGGTCAAATCAAGGAGGGCGATGCCGCCAGTTGGCAGGCGGAATGGATCAAGATGGCCGAGCGGGTCCAGGCCAGGGGCGAGGAGTCTCTGACCGGAGGGCACAGCGTGAGCGCCCGGGAGCAGTTTATACGCGCTTGCGGCTACTACCGGGGGGCTCTGGTTTCCATGCTGCCCGGCGACTCCCGCTTCAAGGATACCGCCAGCAAAGCCAGAAACCTGATGAAACGGGCGGGACAGCTCATGGACCCGCCCCTGGAGTATTTCGAGATTCCCTTTGAGGGCACGGTGATGCCCGGCTACTTCCGCGCCGCCTCCGGCAGCCGGACTCCAACCAAAACCCTGCTTATGATCGGAGGGGGAGAAACCTTTGCCGAGGACCTGGTTTTCTACATTTCCAGCCAGGCTTTCGAACGGGGCTATAACTTCCTCACCGTGGATATGCCGGGACAGGGGCTGCTTCCCTTGGAGGGCTTGCCGTTCCGGCCGGACATGAATGTCCCCATGAAAGCAGTGGTGGACTACGCCTTGAGCCGGCCCGAGGTGGACCCCAAACGCCTGGCCGCATTCGGCATGAGCGGCGGCGGCGGTTTTGTTCCCCAAGCTGCTCAGTTTGACAAGCGCCTAAAGGCCATTGCCATGACCAGCGCGGTGGTGGATGCTGAAAAGCTATGGGCCACCATGCCCATCGCCACGGCCACCCAGGATGTGGTGGCCACTTGGTCATCATTCAAACAAAACACCATCAAGGTAATCGCCTGGCGTTGGGGCGTGGCCATGGACAACATTCCCGGCCTGGTGGCGGCCAACCGGGGCTTCAGTTTCGACCCGGCCAAGGTCACCTGCCCCGCCCTGATCATTTTGGGCGAGGGCGAATACAAAGACAAGGAAGTCGCGCGCCAGCAACAGGAGTGCATGGATGGCCTGCCCAACCCTCTCAAAAAGATGGTGGTCACCCCGGCCGACGAGGGGGCTTCCAATCATTGCCTCTTGGAAAACCGCAGCGTGATGAGCCAGGTGCTGTTCGATTGGCTGGACGACACCTTGAAAACAATCAAACCCAGGTAAAACCTAACAGCGTCTTGCCCGGCAATTGCGGGTCAAGGCGCTGTGCTTTTCACCTGCCGCCTGTATGCGTCCCGCCGCCGGCGGCTATATAGCGTCTGTATAAATGACGATCCTGTACGGCCCAGAGCCCTCGTTGGCGCTTTGCCCCTTGGCCCAACAAGTATTCGCTTGAAAAGGGCTGAAACAACGCCAGACCCATAGGCCAAGGGAACATATGCATTGGGCAGGATAACGCATTTTTTCACACCCCCCCTCAAAAAGGGTGCAACCAATCTTCCCTGACAAACATACGATACATCGTCTATTTATAGGGTAATGGGTTTATGCAAAAATTATTGCCGCGTCAGCCCGAGCACGCCTAACCCGGCAAAACAGCAACTCATCTCCCCTCCACACGCTGGCCTGCGGCTGGGTCTAGCATAACGCCCCTAATAAATGGAATAATAGTAGAAGCTTTTTAGCGCTTTCAAATTTAGCGGAGGCGGCGTGGACCCAAAAGGGCCGCTCTCCGCGCCATGCTTGCCCGCTTACATTTCAAGTTGCCATGGAGAGACACAATGAGCAAACCAATCGTTAATTTACTAATGCTCATATTCTGCGCCAGCCTTTTCTTGGCCGCTCCGGCGACGCCGGCCCAAGCGGGATCCGGCGGGGCGGGCATATTGCTCATCCTGGATTGCTCCGGCTCCATGTGGGGCAGGATCGAGGGCCAGACCAAGATCAGCATCGCCAAGAAAGTCACCCAGGAGTTGATCAAGGAAGTCCCGGACCATGTGCAATTGGGGCTCATGGTCTATGGCCACCGCAGAAAGGGCGATTGCCAGGATATCGAGCTGATCGGCCAATTGGGCGCGGCCAAGGGCGAGTTAAGCAAGTCGGTTAAGCAGCTGACGGCCAAGGGCAAGACACCCATCGCCGCTTCGCTTCTGAAAGCCGGGGAAATGCTGGCCTCGCGCGAAGGGGACACCACCTTGGTGCTGGTAAGCGACGGCCTGGAGACCTGCGGCGGCGACCCTTGCAAGGTTGCCGGCGATTTGAAGGCCAAGGGCCTCAAGTTGGTGATTCACGTGGTGGG
>CAZDRW010000040.1:0-12631 GCA_964507555.1 uncultured Desulfarculaceae bacterium | reverse complement strand
GATCTTCTGACCATCACGATTGCGGTCCTGGAAGTCATGCTGGAGCGCAACCGGGTGAGGATGAGCACCGTGGTGGAAAACCAGGACGGGGTTGCGGTGCTGAGCGGCCAGGCGGAGATAATTCCCCCCGTAAACCAATAACCGGGATGACGGTGCGCGCGTGAAACCAATAAAGACATACCAGGCGCAAGGCGATGGCGTGAAGATCCAGGTGGGTGAATGGCCAGGCGCGGGCGCGCCCATTCTTTGCCTGCACGGGCTCACGGCCAACCTGATTTGCTATGAGATAATCGCCGACGCTCTAAAAGGGACTCACCGGGTGCTGGCCATGGACCTCAGGGGGCGCGGTTTGTCGGATAAGCCCGAGACCGGCTATTCCTTGGAGACACATTGCCGCGACATTAAAGCGGTGCTCAAGGACTTGGGGCTGGCCAAAATCACCTTGATGGGCCACTCCCTGGGGGCCTACATTTGCCTGGCTTTCGCCGCCAGCTATCCCGAATTGACCGAGCGCATTATCCTTTTGGATGGCGGCGCGGAGCTATCGGCGGAGCAGTGGGTCAAGGTGGGCGCAGGGATCAATCCCTCGGTGGAAAGGTTGGGCAAGGTTTTGCCATCCATAGAGGCCTACCTGGACTTGGCGCGCCAGGCTCCGTTTTTCAAGCCATGGAACCAGGCCATCGAGGATTACTACCGTTACGATGCCCATGAGGTTCCGGGCGGGGTTTGTTCCCGCATCAGTCCCTCATCCATTGCAGAGGAGAGGAAAAACCTGTCCCAGGTAAAGCCCTCGGAGTTTTACCCTCTGGTCAAGTGCTCCGTGCTGATGGTGCAGGCTAAAAAGGGCATGCTGGCCCATGACGATCTGGTGCTGCCGGATGACGGCCTGCAGAGGATGCTCGAGGCCATGCCCCAGGCCAGGCATGTGATCCTCCCGGGAATCCATCATTTCTCCATGGTTTTTCAACCCAGCCGGGAGAGGGACCAGGCTATCTTGGAGTTTATGAAATCCACCTAAGCTGACGATCTGCGATTGGTGCAGATGCCGCGGGCCGGTGGCGGTGAATCAGAGAATGCCTCCCAGCCGCTAATGATGATCGCAACCGCAGGAGGTACAGCGCTCGGATTTGTATTCGGCGTGCGCCAGTTCCCACCATCTTTCGCTTATCAAACCAGACGGTTTCAGCGGCAAAGCATCACGATGCAAATGGCGGCACGAGCAATCCAGCCTGCACAATTCCTCACGGCCGGGTTCATTTAACTCCGCATTCATAAGGCCAAGCGCGGCTTCCGGCGGTCTGGCGGCATCCGGACAGAACAGCACCCACATGTTTTGCAGGCTTATATCAGGCGCGTCCCGGATTGGCGGCGCTTCGGGAATGCCGTCTAATGCTTCAAGGCCGTTTTCAGTGGTCATTTGCAAGCGGGCCGGGGTCTGCTTGCTTTGGAAAGCCCAAAGCGACAGCAGATTGGAGAAAAGCGCGTGCGATATGTCCCATCCCGGGACGCTACGCACAACCACCTCTGAAAGCGCATCCTTGGCCGGCCCGGGATGCGTCACGCGGATTTCGCGGCACAGGTCCAATGCCGCCAAGGAAAAGACCATCCAATCCCGGCGTGGGTCGCAGAGCAGTTCCAACGCGCCCACGGTGAAAAGACGCGGAGGGATGGCGTTTAGTTTTTCAAAATAGGGCGTGCCCGTATGGTCAAAGCAGCCGTTTTGCATAAGGGCTCGTTCCTGAGGGGAGAAGAGCCCGAAAATATCGCTTTGGGGGCTGGGGTAGAACCTGATTGAGAAAACAGCCCGAGCCAAGTCTTCTTGGTCATCGGACTTAACGGAAGATTCCAGCATCTCAAGATGAAAGGCGCCGGGGGATCCGGCCAGCCATACATACCAGGCCGGCCGATCCCCCCACACCTGGCTTGCGCCCAAAAGACCCAACTCATGCCTGAGGCGGTCCACCCAGGAAGCCGTCATTAAAAGAGATTCCACCTTGAGCCTGAATTGGGTTTCCATCTCCATAGGGATCACTCGCCCTTCCCCTGCTTGGCAAAAAGCTCCTTGGCGATCTGGTTGCGGTCGCGGCCCTCGGTCTCAATGCCGGCCAGGCGGGCGCTCTCCAACACCAGTTCCTCCTCGCACAGGGTCAGCGCGTAGCTGGACTCGTAGGAGTCGAAAAAGGATTCAGCTTGGCTCTCCTCTTTGCCCTGGTCCATACCTTCCCGAAAAGCGGCCACGGTCTTGGCGCCTTGTCTCAGCAGATCGCTGAAAAAGTTTCTGCGCCCTTGGTCCATATCGAGATACCCTTCTATGGTTTATTCAGGTTATTGGATGAGCGCAGTGGCCACATATGAAAGAAGTTGGCCTGAATCAGCACCACCGCCAAAAAGAGAAGCGTCCACACCAAGGGCTTGTCGTCGGGCTGAGCCCAGCCATGGACCTTGCCCAGGAAGAACTTGGTGGCCGACGAGTAGTAAAAGGCGTAGATCAAAAGCCCGCCGGCTATCACGATCAGGCTGCGTATTATGGAACGCCCCCAAATGCCGAGACCGTTGGGGAAGTTGTTAAAGTAGTATTTCCAGATGAAGGCGAAGAGGATGAAGAAGCCCGCCACCTCCCCCATATGAATGAAACGCCAGTCCGGTCCGTCAGTGTACTGGCCTCCCACGAAGGGCTCCATCCAGATGGCGTTGAACACCTGATACAGTATCCAAACCATGATCAGGCCCAAGGCCAGGGTGGCCAGGAAGGTGATCAGGCCTTTCCAGAAACTTCCTTGGCCGGCGGCAGCCAAAGCGCTCCAGGGGCGGCCTTCCCACATCAGTTCGGATAGCACCACCCAGAACAGGGTGCACAGCACCACCCCCAGGCCGAAAAAGGCGCTGGAGGTATCGGCCCAGCCTTCCCACCAGGCTCCGGATGCGGCCATCTTTTGGGGATCAGGGAACAGCAGGCCCACGTGGGGATGGAACATGATGAAGTAAGTTACGCCGGAGAAGAACAGCACCGCGAAAAAGCGCGACCACCCCCTGACCCAGAGCGAGTCGTTCTGCCAAGGCCAGTTGCCGAACCCCAGGTCCCAAACCAGGGCCCACCAAAGAAAGGCGGTGGCAAAATAGAGTATGGCGGTGGACGACCATTCCCGGGCATTCCAGGGCTCGGCGCCGGTGCCGCCGCCGGCCACCAGGGCGTCCGGGCTGAAATAGGCGATGCCCAAGCGCCCCAGTATGCTCCAGAAGATTATGTAGTAAATAACCAGCATCAGGGCCACCGAGAGGACGGTGCCCCAAATGCCTCGCGTAATGGCCTGAGCGGCCGGCAGCGGCTTTTGGGAATCGGCGGGCCATCCCAAGACCTTGGTTATGAGAATCACTGCGCTTAGAAAAACCGCCACCAGGGAAAAGCCATACATGGGAGTATAGAGCTTCATTACCCCGTCGGCGTGCATGAACACGTACCAGAGCAGCCAGACCAGGCAGAACACCACAGCTAGGTTTATCAAACCAAAGATGTAGTTAAAGCCCTCCTTGGCCGGCGCGGCCGCGTCGGCCGCCTGCATGCCCGACTCATAGGTCTGAGCGTTGCTCGACATAATTTCTACCCCCTCTCTGCCGCCGCGGGCCGGCTGACGCCGCCCGCTGCGTTGCTAATTATGTAAGCGGGGGAGCCCCGAAGGGCCCCCCGCGCCGCACCAGACGGCAGGTTAAAACTCCACGGAATCGCCATTGGTCAAAAACACATTGCTGGCCTTGGCCATGGTGGAGTACTTCTTGTAGGACTTGTACTTGTCGGTGCCCTTGACCACCGGCACCCCGGCCTTGGAGGCCTTTTCCGCCCATATCCAACCGGTGCAGTGGTTGCAGCCTACCTTTTGCAACTTAAAGGCCTTTACGCCCTTGATGATGTCGTCGAATTTGGGATCCCAGGTCTCGAAAAGGCTGATGTGCAGGCCGCCGTAGCAGCCGTAGGGCTTGTAGCCCTCCACATTGCGCCGCGCCCAGGCGTTGAGGGTGAGGATGCCGGGGTGGCAGCAGCCGGTCACGGTGACCACGCCCT
The DNA here is from genome assembly GCA_964507555.1 of uncultured Desulfarculaceae bacterium. GTDB lineage: Bacteria > Desulfobacterota > Desulfarculia > Desulfarculales > Desulfarculaceae > Desulfocarbo. The sequence continues at coordinate 8,574 of CAZDRW010000040.1, read as the reverse complement.
TGTCTTTCACGTTGAAGTACATGACGTTTTCGCCGCGTACCCGCAAAAGGATGGGCACGTCGTACATCTTAATCGCCACGCCGGGCATCAGCCGGTACACGGTATCGTTTTTCTCGCCCTCGGGGCTGGTGAGCACCAGCTTGCCCTGATGCGGCACCTTGTTCTTGTTTATGACCACTTCCTTGCCGTCTTTGGTCTTGGCCACGTTCTGGCCGCCCTTTAAGAGCTTCATGTCCTCGGGGAAGTAGGTCTTGGGGGCGTACATGGTGATTTTGGGGTTGCGTTTTAAAGTGGACTCGATGCCCCAGTAGTGGTCCAGATGCCAGTGGGAGAGGATCATGGTGTCCACCTGGCCTGAAGTCAGGAGCTTGCCCATGTCGCTCTTTTCATCATAGATGTAGTCCACCCAATCATTGTTCCAGCCGGTGTCCATGAGGAACACCTTGGGGTCGCCCTTTAGCGGATAGACCGTGATCTTGGTCATGTAGCCGCCGGCGTTGTCCCAATCCCAGGGTATGGTGTATTGGTTGGTCATGCCGCCGCCGTAATCCATGATGTTTTTCTTGAAGATGTCGTTGTTGAACCAACTGGTCTCGCTAAGGACCTCCACTTTCAGTCCCTTGATTTGGCCGATATCGACCTTTTTGGCCGCTTCGGCCGGTTTAGCTAACAACCCAATGCCACTGCTCACGGAGGCGGCGGCGCCAGTTACGGCCATTCCCTTTAAGAAATCCCTCCTCTTCATTAGTAACCTCCCTTTGGTGATAAATAGTTATTTCTATTGATATTATGTAAGACAGCCCGCATTCGGGCGCTTTGGTCTGCCAAGGCTCGAGACAGGCTCTTGTGACAGGTAAGCGGAGCATCATCCCCAGAGGCAAGCCCGCAGCGATGGTTGAGGCGTTTTCTCTTGCCGGGTAGCCAGGGTTCAGAGCGTGCTAGGCGGTAAGGCAGGAGAGGCGCAGATGGCCGTGGGTTAGCGGCCGGGCTGAACCCCGGGGAATTGGGTGAAAGGACCGGGGGGCGGATCCTGCTCACATAGGCATCCTGTTAGGGCTGACGAAATATTTGTTGCATTATCTGCGGTCAGCAAAACGGTCAAAAAGCGCGTAGCTTGTAAGGCAGCTTACCTGGGGTCTCTGCAGCGCATCAGCGGCTGACCGGCCGGAGAATTTCCTACTGCTTAAATCCCTATATGCACCAGGATATTAATATATAACCTGCCATGTCAAGGCAATAATCGGCTTTTCAGCTTGCTCAAAAAGCGCTGCAAACCAAACTTATTTGGTAATAATTATTAAGTGTTGCATATCTCAGCTAATTTACTTTTTGACCGCCCGGGCCTCTCCTCTCAGTTAATTGAAAGGGCGTTAATCTTTTTCCAGGAAAAGGCGCCGGCGGCATTAATAACGGCCATTCCGCAGCAAATATCTTCTCCACGATCCGCGCAAATGAGTAAAGCAACGGACCGGGGCATATTGCCTCAGGTGAAGGCTAGCTTATAGTTGTGAGGCATAATGCGCCTGAGAAGCCATATTGCCTCACCATGGATAAGATCAAGATATAATTGGTTAATTTAACGATAATCCTACCTTGAAATCCATTCACGCCCCATGGCGAAGGTAGTCCCTTAAAATGTTTTTGGGGCGGCTTTGCGCTATTAAAGTAAACATATCAATCGTATAAGCCATTGGGGCCCTTCTTGGCATCCAAGGTGCACTACTGGAGCGCAACAAACCCTTGGAAAGGGAGGTGCCTTATGTCAGAGAATTTTGGTCAATCACAGCGAAGCAACCGCCCGATGATCTACGATATGACCTCCCAGCAGTGTATTTGGTCAGCCGCAGGCGTGGAACCGTATCGTCTTTGCCACAACGCCTTTGACTGCACCACCTGCAGCTATGACCGGAAAATGCAGAGCCAACGCCGGGAGGCGGCTAAAGAGCGGCGCCCCACTTGGCGCGAAAAGGGCCGCAATTAGAGTGGCCTGGAAAACCGCCGCTGCCGGCACATGTTGAGCGGTTACGTGCCTGTCAAGTACTGCAGCCACAATTTCGAATGCGCGACCTGCGAATACAACCAGCTGATCGAAGACGAGGTGCGCACCATGGAGGCGGAAGAGCCCATGGTGGAGCTGGTGGCGGGTTTCGCCGTGGCGCCTGGCTACTACTATCATCGCGGACATACCTGGAGCAGGGTGGAGTACGGCGGTCAGATCAGGGTCGGCCTTGACGATTTCGCCAGCCGGCTGTTCGGCCCGGCCAGCTTTTTTGAGTTGCCCTCTTTGGGCGCCGCCGTGAGTTTGGGCAAGCCCCAGATGGTGCTCTTCAGGGACGGCAGGAAGGCAGAATTAAGCGCTCCAGTGCGGGGCATCGTGGTGGCCCAGAATCCCAAGCTGCGCACCCAGCCCGAGTTGGTGAACCATTCGCCTTATGGCGCCGGCTGGCTTTTGATCCTGCAGCCCACCAGCATGATCCGGGACCTCAGGTACCTGTTGTTCGGCCGGCAGGTTGAACAATGGCTGGATCGAGAGGCGGGGCGCTTATCCGAGATGCTTGACCAGGAGAGCGGTTACCGCCTGGCAGCCACCGGCGGCCGCGTGGTCGATGACATATTCGGTTCCGTGCCGGGCTTGGATTGGGATGAGTTGGAGCAGTCGTTTCTCATCAACTCACCACTTGAATAATAGACTGATATGCAGCCCGCCTACGGCCGAGTTCCCGGTCGCAGGCGGGGCAAAACCACATTTCTTGGGCATCCAGCTCGGCCACCTCGCCGGAGAAGCGCATCAGACAACCCGCTTCATGGCAGTGGCCGAGTCCCATGGCATGGCCTGTTTCATGGCATACCACCTTGGCGAGGCGCTGATAAAGCAGTTCGCGGGGCACGGGCTGGCCGGATGCGCCTTTGCGCAGGCGAAAAAGAGATGCTACCGCCACGCGGCCGTCCATGCGGGCTTCGCCGAATACGTGGGTGAACACGGGCAGGCAAAGATCGAACTCGGTGACACCCACCCGTACAATCCCCGCAGAAAGATTGCGGGCCAAGAAATCGGTGAGCACCGCGGCGTTGTGTTGACCCCTTATCTTCAGATAAGCCTGGCCAGGGATGGGCAATTGGCTGGTCACCCGCGAGGGCAGCCTCATAAGCGCCCGCAAGTGCGCCGCCGCCACGGCGCAGGCCACCTCGTTTGCCATGCCCAGGGGCACAACTTCAGCCACGGGGCGGGCTGACGACTCTGTGCTCACTGCGCTCACCGTTTTTGCACAGCCGGCCCAAGGAATAGAGCCAGCTTGCCTTCCTGGGACCCCTTCAACTTTTCTTTGTTTCCTGGCGCTGAAGCTTGCGGGCGAGGGTGCGCCGGTCGATGCCCAGGGTTTGGGCTGCACGGGTGACATTGCCTTGGTGGGCATCCAGGATACGCTGGATGTGACGCGTTTCCATTCGTTCCAGGCTCAGCATCTCTGGATCGGCATCCCCACCCGCTTGCAGGAAGGTGAGGTCTTTTTGGGTAATAAGTGGCTGCCGCGAGATCACCACCGCCCGCTCCATGACGTTTTTTAATTCGCGCACGTTTCCCGGCCAATTGTAGCCTGCCAAAAGTTCCATGGCCTCCGGCGTGATGCCTTCAAAGGATTTACCGGTCTCCCTGCTGTAGCGCTGCAAAAAGTATTGGGCCAGAATGCCTATGTCTTCGAGGCGTTCACGCAAGGGAGGGACATGCAGGGAGATTACGTTGATGCGGTAGAAGAAGTCCTGCCGGAAGTCGCCAGAGCGGACCAACGCCGCCAGATCGCGGTGGGTCGCGGACACAAGCCGGAAATCGCTCTTGACGGTTTGGCTACCGCCCAGCCGGGTGAAGCTTTTTTCCTCCAACACCCTGAGCAGATCAACCTGCATCTTGGGTGAGATCTCGCCGACTTCGTCCAGAAACAAGGTGCCGCCGTCTGCCATCTCCAGCCGTCCCCGCCTGGTCTTGACCGCGCCGGTGAAAGCGCCCTTTTCGTGGCCGAAGAGTTCGCTCTCCAAAAGGTTCTCGCTCTGCCCCCCGCAGTTCAGCGGCACGAAGGGACCGTAAGCCCTAGGCCCGGCCGCGTGAAGAGCCCGGGCCACCATCTCCTTACCCACGCCGGTCTCGCCGGTTATCAGCACCGGGCTATCGGACGAGGCCACCTCTTGGACCAAATCCAGGACGGCTTTCATGGAAGGCGAATCGGCCACCAGATCTCCCCACCCTGACCGCTCGTGCTCGCGCAAGCGTTCCTTAAGCGATAGGTTTTCCCTTAGCAATAATTGATGTTGGGCCATCTTGCGGATGAGGAGCATCAGTTCTTCAGGATCAAAGGGCTTGAGCAGATAGTCCTCTGCGCCCTGTTTCATGGCCTGTACGGCGGATTCGATGGAGCCGTAGGCGGTGATCATAACCACCAAGGTCTGCGGGTAATCCTCCTTGATCTTTTGCAGGAGTTCCAGTCCATCCATGCCCGGCATTTTGATGTCTAATAGCAAAAGGCCATGTCCCCTCTGGCGCAGAAGCTCCAGGGCCTGGCTGCCATCGGCGGCGCAATCCACGGCATAGCCCTCCTTCTCAAGCCAGGCGGCCAGGGACTCGCGCATGGCAAGCTCGTCATCAACCACCATCACGCGGAACTCTCGACTCATTGCACCTTCTCCGGGTCTACGGCCTGGTCGGCGTGGGGCAGGGTGATGCGGAACCGGGTCCGCTGGCCGGGTTGGCTTTCCACGTCAATTCGCCCCTTGTGCTCTCTTATGATGCCGTAAACCATGGACAACCCCAGTCCCACTCCCTGCACTTCATTTTTGGTGGAAAAGAAGGGTTCAAAAATATGGGGCAACACCTCGGGGGCTATTCCATTGCCGGTATCCCGGACCTCGGCATAGATCATGCCGCCGTCATCGGTTCCGGCTTCGATGGAAAGCTTTCCCCCTTGGGGCATGGCTTCCAAGGCATTGAAGACCAGGTTGGTCAGGCACTGTTGTATTTGGGTGGGATCGCCCCATATCTCCAGAGGCTCTTTGGGGATCCGGCACTCCAACTCCACCCCTCCGATTTCCATGCGGTGCCGGGTGAGTTGCACAATTTGATCGATGATCTCTAACAGGTCGAGGCGCTTGGGTTCCACGTTTTGCTGGCGTGCGAAGGAAAGCAGGTTGCCCACGATGTCACGGCTGCGTTCGGCTTCATGCACGGTTAACTCCAGCCAGCGTTTCCATTTGGCCAAGTCCTCATCGCTGGTTGGGCCCTGATCGAGGCAGCTTAACAAGAGCTTGCTGAAATTCAATATGCTGGCTATGGGATTGTTAATCTCATGGGCCACCGAGGCTACAAGTTTGCCCAAAGCCAGCAGCTTGTCTTCCTGCACCACGCGGGCCAGGTCCTGTTTGATGGCCTGCGCCCGCATCTCCACCCGGGCGGACACGTCACTGGTTATATCGCGGAACATTTCCAAGACTTGAACTATCTGGCCCTGATGGTTCAAAAGCGGAAAGGTGCTTATGTCACAGTAATGCGGCTCGCCCTGGGAATCGCGGAACTCGTGAATCCCGTGGGCCGAGCGGCCAGTGGCCAGGGTTTCCCGCAGAGGACAGGGAGTTTCAGGCTTTTGGCAAGGAGTCAAAGACCGGTGCATCACTTGGAAGCAGAAGCGGCCGCTTGCATTTTCCGGGCTGATCTCCGCCCAGCGGCAGGCCGCCCGGTTTATGCGCAGGATGCGGTAGTCCTTATCCAGCACCATCACCCCTTCGCTAGTGGCCCTGGTCAAGGCCCGGGCAAAGGAGCGCTCAACGCTAATCTCGTCCTCCTATTTTTCCAATTCCTCCCCAAAGGAGGCGATGTCATGGAAAAGAAGCGAGGCGGTGTAATCAATGATGCCTACTGATTCAGGCTTGAGTTCCGCCAATTCGCGCAGCAACGTTTCCTTACCGGTTAGTTCAATAATCAAGTCCAAGTTGGGCAGGTCCAATAGCTCCCGGTAGTCGTGAGTTGTGAAAATACCCCGTTGCTTGGCCTCCACCAAGCCTATTGCCTGGGGGTTGATATCAGCCACCCCAACTATCTCCGCCTTAAGTTTTTTCAGGCGCCGGGAGGCCATAAGATTCATTACAGACAAGCAGCGCCGTCCTCCCCCCACTACCGCCAGCTTCAGAGTGGCAAGACCATTATGGGCGTGTTGCTGCAAACCCGTCTTCCCCTAGTAGGATTAAGTGTATTTTATTATCCTATAGATTGTAGAGATTTACAATTGCGCGTTAGCGGCATGGCAAACCTGCCAGCGTGAGAAAGCATATGTGTGCTCGCAGCCGCCTGCCTGGCAAGCCAGTTTCTTGTGTAGCTTGGATTGTAGAAAAATTAGCTTTGCTAACTTAGGACGCCAATCTATTGTAAGTGCATGGTGAATTGCCGCCGGTTTTGCCTTGCAAGGCGTTGCGGGCGTTTGCAAAATGAAGTCCAGCAGAGAACATGCTATCCTTAAATAAGTCAATTTGATCAGCCCGCGATTCAGCCTGCCCATGATGATTCAAAAGCTGAGGCATAAATGGATACTAAGTTTTATGAGCAGGTGATCGAAAGCTTGTACGAAGGGGTCTACTTTGTAAATCTGGACGGGAAGATCAGCTATTGGAACCGTGGCGCCGAACGCCTCAGCGGTTACTCCAAGGAGGAGGTGCTGGGGCGTCGCTGCGCTGACAACCTGCTTCGCCACGTGGACGCAATTGGAATTCCTTTATGCACTCAGGGCTGCCCTTTGGCTGCAACCATGCGGGACGGAAAAGTTCGGGAGGCCGAGGTTTTCCTGCACCATAAAATGGGGCATCGAGTGCCGGTATCCGTGCGCAGCGCTCCCATGCATGACGATGAGGGCAAGATCATTGGCGCGGTAGAAATTTTTACGAATAACGCAAAAAACCTTAATGCGCTGGAAGAAGTTGAGAAGTTACAAAAGGAGGTTTTCCGGGATGTGTTGACCGGTATCGGCAACAGAAGATTCGTCGAAGTCAACCTGCAGAATTTCCTGCAGGGTTGCAAAGAGCACAACGTGCACTTTGGCCTGCTCTTTGTGGACATTGATTTTTTTAAGAAGGTTAACGATACTTACGGTCACATTATTGGTGACGAAGTTCTGAAGATGATTGCCAAGACTCTGGCCAACGGACTTAGGTACGTTGACGTCCCCTGTCGTTGGGGGGGTGACGAATTTGTCCTGCTGTTGCCCAATTTGGATAAGGAAGGCCTGACAGGCCTAGCGGAAAGGCTCCGCATGCTCATTGAGAACAGTTGGCTGGATCACAATGGAGAGCAGATCAGGGTAACTGCATCATTTGGAGGGACCATCTCCAGGCCCAGCGACAGCGCGGACTCTATCTTAGAACGCGTGGACAAGCAAGTTTACCTCAGCAAAGAATCAGGTAGAAATTGCATTCATATTGAACGATGATAATCTAACTGCCCTGCCCCGATAGCGGAAACATTTGTTCAGCGCCATACTCTTTGTGAACATAGTCCTGCCTGGATACCGTGACTAAATTAACCCCTAACGATTTGGGCTTTTTTAACTTGTGCCGTGGGTCGTTGTACAAGATTTCCTGAAAAGTTGAAATGTAGGGAGCGGAACTGCCGGCATGCTGGATATCAGCCGGGAGGATCATGGTTAATAGGCCAGGTTTTTCGGGGTAACAGATATTTGTCATGATGCGGGAAGCGGACCCTGGAGTGCTGGTTAAGGCAGAAATCGTGTAGTTGCTTTGTGCCAGGTCAGGAAGCTGATTTGCCAAGGCTTTCTCAGGCGCGACCCAATAGGCAAGCAGGTCAGGGGCGGTTATCGATGGCCCTACATAAGCAATATAGCGGCGAGCGGCCTCCGGGGTTGTGGAGGATCTGGAAAGCCCTGCTCCTCTTGGATTCTCCCGACAGTGCCTGGGAGGCTCAGACTTGGCGCGAAGCGCTGCTGGGTGGCCTGTTGTTGGTGGGAATGGTCCTGGGGCTGGTGTTATTGGTGGTTACGGCCTACGCTGTGATAAAAGAGAAAGCCTGGGGCCTCCTGGCGCTTGACGTGTTTGTATACCTGGTGATGGTGGCGCTGTATTTTTTCCGCAGCCTGCCCTACAATCTGCGCGCCTCGGTTGCCTGCTTAATTCTTTATGCGGCTGGAGTTGGAGTGATCGCCCAAATGGGCCCCTTCTCCGGCGGTCCAGCCTATTTATTTACGTTTTGCGTTATCAGCGGCGTTCTTCTGGGTGTGCGCTTTGCCTTGGCCGCCCTGGCCCTGAACCTTTTGACCATGCTGGTAGTGGTTCTGGCGATCAGCAAGGGCTCCTTCCCCGAAATACAGGCGTTGATGCCCAATCCAGCCCGTTGGCTCGCCGCCGGGTTCAACTATATTTTCTTGAATGTGGTGGCTACGATTTCTGTGGCCCTGTTGGTCAAGGGGCTGGAGCGCTCCTTGTCCCAAGAGGCAAGGGCCCGCGGCAAATTGGAACAAGAGATGCTCCGCCGTTCAACCGCCGAGCGCGCCTTGGCCGAGCGCGAAAATTGGTACCGCACCACCTTCGAGT
>CAZDRW010000039.1:9294-12710 GCA_964507555.1 uncultured Desulfarculaceae bacterium | reverse complement strand
ACGCGGGCCGATCATGGAGCCGATGAATATGCCCACCAACTCTGCCCCGATAAGCCCCCACTCGACAACCACGCCCTTGGCTATCATATAGGTGAAGATGCTGACAATCATGCCCACCAGTACGGCCAAGGCGCTAGTGCCGGCCACCAGGAACATGGGCAGACCGGCCACCGAGGTGAGGAAGGGCACGTAGAGGAAGCCGCCGCCCACGCCCAGGAACGAGGCCAAAGCGGCGATAATGATACCGCCCAGCATGGGCACCCAGGCCTTGAACTTGAACTCCTGGCCAAAGAAGGTAAAGCGGATGTTGCCCACCAGGAAGGTCAATCCCCAGCCAACGAGCACCAAGATGTAGGCCACCAAGATAGATCCGTGCAGCAAATTGACCCACAGGGCGCTGGCCACCACCAAGGCTACCGCCAGCCACATGAAGGTTTGTTTGCCCTCGATGATCTTCACGCCCTGGTCTGCGGTGTCGCCGCCTTCCTTGACGCTCTTTTCAAAGGCCTGGGCCGCGGCCTTGGCTTCCTTTTTACGGGCTTGCCCCTTGGGGGTAAGCTCATATAGCAGGAAGAAGCCCAAAACCAGAACGCATAGGCCGAAATAGCCAATATAGGCCTTAAGGCTCACCTTGCCCGCAGTCAGCTCGGGAACCAGCCAGGAGCCGCCCACGCCGCCGATGGCCAAACACACGCCCAAGGGCAGCACCAGGCGTCCCATCTTGTAGTAGTTGATGCTGGAGATAAGTCCGCTCAAGCCCACCAGCCATTGGTTGGAAACGCGGATGGAGTCGGTCACCAACTTGTTGACCGGATTGCCCTTGCCGAATTTGGCGGCGTAATCGCCCAGGCCGAACACGGTGATATGGCCCACGCCAGCCATGATTCCGCCAAAAGCGCCCACCGTGGAGAAAATCCAGCCCACCCAGACGGCCCACAAAAGGCCTACCCACCAAGGCGTGGCAGGGCCGCCCTTAACCTTCAGGTAGCCTGGCTGGGCGTCTGTTTTAATTACGGATCTTGTTTTGTCCGCCCAGCCTTTAGAACCTTCTTCCTTGGAAGTCAGGCTTCTTTGGATGGCCTTTTTCATGCGCGCGGACGCGCCAGGTCCCACAAAAGTCTCAACGTCAACTTTTATTTCTTGAGTTTGGGCCGGAGCCGCCGGTGCGGCTGCTTTGGCAGGCGCGGCGGCTTGCGCCGGCGGGGCTGTTTGTTCAGCGGCCAAGGCGGCCGGTAGCCAAGCGAGGCTCAGCAAGGTCGCCACAAGAAAAGCTATAAATGCCATTCGTTTACTGCGCATCATTATTGCTCCCTCGGGCTTATAGTTCAGGCGGGCATCTCTGCCTCCCCCCCAAATAGTCCCGCCCAGTATATTGGGACAGTCATCCCTAACAAAATATCACAAAACCTGGTTGCCATCAAAACGGCGAATCAGCGCACCCATGCAAATGGTTTGCAAAGTCGATTAATTACCGCCTTGCGTAAAGCCAGGCAACGACAGGCAGCATCCACTTATTACAATATGACCTTATCTAACCCTGCGGGCCGCATTCCTTTTCTCTATGTTTTTACTAGGATTATCCATCAAAGCCTTAACCGGCTCCATGCCATAAGGCGAGTTCTGCTCAATGGCTTTTAAAACACTGCCGCCGCCCGTAAAGAAATAATAGTCCGCATCATCCTGAACTGACAGGTACAGGCCCGGATTCAGGTCTTTGAATTCCTGCAAGGTGTCACCGCCCCCATACAGCTTGGTGGCCTGTCGGTTGCGGTCGATCGTGGTGTCCAGGGCGCGGGAACCGTCAGTAAAATGAGGGGTGAATCCCATGACCGCGTTGACGAAGATGGTCTTAGCTGTGTTGATCGCCTTTTTCACTTCAGGAGCCTCGAAGCTCTCAGCGGTGATGTCCAGCACATAACCCATTTCCCGGCCTTTTTTTAGCCCCTTCACCGGTACCACGCGATATTTGCCTTCCTCGCGGCCCAAAACATCGCTCTCCACCAGAAACGGCAGCTCAACAATTTTGCCGGCCTTTTTATCCATGGCGACAAGCTTCTTGGCAGCCTGGATATCTTCTTCGGTCACGCCCTTGATGCGAACTCCATACTTGGCGCAAAGATAGGTGTTGTAGATCACCCCGCCCAGGATCAGCTTGTCAACCTGCCTATACAGCGCGTTTATGGGGCCTATCTTGGTGTCGTATTTGGCGCCGGCCACCACGGCCACCAAAGGCCGCTTCGGTTTTAAAACCTGCTCCAGGTTAATGAGTTCGGCCTGCAGAAGAAAGCCCGCGTATGAAGGCAGGTGCTTAGTCACGTCAAAGGTGCTGGCGTGAGGCTGCCAGGAGCCAAAGGCATCGTTGACATAAATATCGGCCAAACCGGCCAGTTGCAGGGCCAAGTCCTCCCGCGCCTGACCTTTGGCCTCCTCTCCGGCGAACCAGCGGGTGTTGGGCATATAGATGCCCGCGATCTCTCCGGCCCGCAACCGCTTTATGGCCAGGTTGATGCTGGTGTCTATGGCGGTGATGCCCTTATTGTCATCGGCCGGGAACTGGGGGATGAAAAACTTGCAATGCAGCTTGGACTCAAGATATTCCACAATGGGCTCCACACCCGAGGCTGGGCTTACCTCTATCTTCCCGGTCTTTTTATCCAAAGGTCTTCCCACGTGGGTCATGAGGATAGGCTTGCCGCCTTGGGCCACGATGTAAAACAGGGTGCCTATGGTGCGGTCGATGCGGAACGGGTCCCTTATCTCGCCCTTTTTAACCACATTATGATCAAAGCGAACCAGGACCACCTTTCCGCTAAGATCAGCGTCCTGTAGAAGCGGCAGGCGTTTGTCCAATTTACTGAAGTCCATGCGATCCCCTCCTGTGGGTGTCTTTTGTTTACCATTATATTCTTCTCGGGGGGGCAGGTGATAGGGGTTGTAAGGCTTCCTTGACCAGAAGCGCCGACCCTACATATTATGGAGTCAATAATCTATGGGGAGACAACATGATCGCTCGCAACGACTTCGCCCTGGCCCGCAAACGCATGGTTGAGGAGCAGATCGCCCGCCGGGGGGTGCGCGACCAGCGCCTGCTCAAGGTAATGAGCGAGGTGCCGCGCCACCTGTTCGTGGACGAGGCCTTTTATAGCCAGGCTTATAACGACCACCCCCTGGCCATTGGCGAGGGCCAAACCATCAGCCAACCGTTCATGGTGGCCTTGATGAGCGACGCCCTGGGGCTCACGGGCCAGGAAAAGGTGCTGGAGATCGGCACCGGCTGCGGTTACCAGACGGCCATTCTGGCCAGGCTGGCGGATTGGGTGTTTTCCGTTGAGCGACTGCCGGGTCTTTCGCGCCGCGCCCAATCCAATCTCGAGCAAGCCGGCATCTTCAACGTGAACCTCATGGTGGGTGACGGC
>CAZDRW010000039.1:2735-9284 GCA_964507555.1 uncultured Desulfarculaceae bacterium | reverse complement strand
CCAAGGGCTGGCCGCAAGAGGCCCCTTTTGACGCCATTATGGTCACCGCCGGGGCGCCCGGCGCGCCGGAGCCGCTCAAGATGCAGCTAGCCCCTGCGGCCGGCTGGTGATCCCGGTGGGCGACCGCCGCGTGCAGACCCTTATGCGTATCACCAGAAAAGGCGACGGTTTCGTTGAGGAGGATCTGGGCGGCTGCCGTTTCGTGGACCTTATCGGAGAGCACGGATGGTGAAAAGCGTTAATCAAAAGCTCATAAGCGTGATCGGAGCCGGTTCCGCAGACCCCAAGGCGCGCCAATGGGCTCATGAGATTGGGCGCCTGGTGGCGGGCCGCGGTTTTGGCGTGGTGTGCGGTGGCCTAGGTGGAGTGATGGAGGCCGCCTGCCAGGGTTGCAGCCAGGCCGGCGGAATCACCGTGGGCATTTTGCCCGGCATGGACCCAGACCATGCCAACCCCTGGGTGCGGGTCGCCATACCCACCGGGCTTGGCCAGGCCCGCAACGTGATCGTGGTCATGGCGGGCTGCGGCGCCATCGCCGTGGCCGGAGGGCCCGGCACTCTGTCCGAAATAGGCCACGCCATGAAAATGGGCCGGCCGGTGGTCGGTTTGGGAACTTGGTCGGTACCGGGCCTGGCCGAAGCCGACAGCCCGGCAGAAGCGGTGGAACTCTTATTTGACCGGCTGCACTGCTAACGCACCACCTTCATCAGCCGTGCTTGTCCGCCGTCGGGCAGGCCCCAAGTTTTTATCAGCTCCAGCTTGAAACGGCTTTGCGGGTCGCCTGCCGCCAACATGTTGCGTGCCCTATAATAGAGCGGCTCCGCGCCCAAATCGCCGGTCTTAAGCAATAAGAAGTCGACCCCGCCAACATCCCGCCATAAACCGGCCGCCTCCTTACCTGGCTGCCAGCGCGAGGGCTCCAGCACCGAAACGACCTGCACCGGCTGAGACCCGGCCTGGGCTTGAGCTTGAAAAGCGCTTTTATGTATTGCCAGGGTGTTGGCCAGTACGCCCAAACGGACGGGTTTGGGCCCTGATTTGGCGCCCGCGACATATTTAACGATTTCGGGAACCGACCAGTCGCTTACATCGGGCCGCCGCAGATGGTGTGTGAGGTCGGTGCTGACAATCAGCCTCATTGGCCCAAATGCCAACTCCCGTTTATGCGCCAGAGGGCCCACGCCAAAGCCGGTGCCGGCCAAGGCGCCCGCAGCCAAAAGCAATGCAAGACTTACGGCCCCGATTCGCAGCCACCAGGGCTTGAGCGCATTCAGCCAGCCACCCAGGCACAGCATCAGCGCTGGCAGCAAGGGATACAAAAAGCGGGTGTCCTTGTTGCGCATGAGCGTAATCAGCACCAGCCCGCCCAGAAACCAAGCCAGGATTAGCGCCGCCTCCCGCCTGCGGTATATCAACGCCCAGGCCAACCCGGCCAAAGAGAGCAGGGCCAAGGGCAGGAAGAGTTGGTCGTTCACCAAAAGCAGGGGATAGGCCGCGAAGCCTTCCAGGGAAAACACCGGCGGGTGGCCCTGGGCCGCGCCATAGGCCCAGGCATCGCCAAAAAGGATTTTAAACAGCGTTCCCGGCGAGTGCAGATACCAGGGCAAGGCCATGGCCAGGCAAATTAGCAGCGCCCACATGAGGCCGCGCTTGTCAATTTCAACATCCGCAGGCTTTACGCCTCGCCAGAAGACCCAAACAAAGGGTGCGGCCACATACAGCGGATAGGTCCATTTGGCCAACAGCCCCCAGCCGGCCAAGGCGCCCAGCGCCAGCACCCAGCCCCGGCGGGAAAAACCTCGGCTCTCGTATAAAGCCAACGCTGTCCAGGCTATGGTGGCCGCTAGGCAGGGCTCCAAAAGCACCTGCTGGTCCAGGCCCACGCTTATGGGCGCGGAGGCGCACAAGACGGCGGCCCAGACCCCGGACCAACCACCGAACACCCGCCGTCCCAGGAGCCACAGGGCAAGCATCAAAACCAGGAGCCAAAATAGATTAACCGCGGCGGCATAGCGCAGCGATACGCCGGTGAGCCAAAAAACCTTGGCCAGCCCCAGGTGAAACAAATAGGGATACTTGATGGCCACGGAAAAGATATCAGGCCAGGTGAGCGGGCTTCCCAGCGCCTCCAGGTAGCGCAGGGAAAGCAGGAAATGATGGGCCTGGTCCCAGGCCAAGGGGCGCTGGTCCAAGGAAAGCCAAAGGAACTGCACCCCCCCCAACACCGCCCAGGCGGCGAGCACCACGGCCAGCTCAGCCCTGACCTCAGCCAGGAGACCAGGCGACCTTTTTAGCGGCAAAAGCTGGGCGCCGCCGCCGGGAAGGCAGGCGGGTCCGCGCAGCCAGCGAGCCATCCTTAGCCCTCCGCCACTTGCCGGGCCAAGTCCCTTACTCGGGCCATGACATCATTAAGGTCAAAGCTCAGCACCTCACAGTCGCGCACCAATACTTTGCCGTCCACCACGGTGTGGCGCACATCCGCCCCCCGCGCCGAGTAAACCACCGTTGAGGCCGGGTCAAAAAATGGCGTCAGGTGAGGCTGGTCGGTGTTCAATACCACCGCATCGCCGGCATAACCCGGCAGCAAACGTCCCACCACCCCCTCCAGGCCCAAAGCCCTGGCGGACCCGGCCCAGGCCATGTCAATCGCCTCTCGGGCCGAAAGCGAGGCCGGATTAAGATTCCTAATTTTGTCGCCCAGGGCAGCGCTGGCCATTTCGGATATCATGTCCAGGTCGTTGTTGGATGCGGCTCCGTCAGTGCCCAAGCCTCCGGTGACGCCCGCTCGCTGCCAGGCGTCCACATCGGCCATACCGCTGGCCAGCTTGCGGTTGGATTCGGGGCAATGCACCAAGGCCACGCCATGGTCAGCCAACAACCTTAGCTCCTCGTCCTCCAGCCAAACGCCGTGGGCCGCCGCTTGCAGGCTTTCCAAAAGCCCCAAGGACTCTAGATGACGGGCGGGCGTGGCGCCGTGCATCTCTTTAACCTGAGTGACCTCGCTCTTAGTCTCGGCCAGATGGGTGAACCATGGCACCCCCAATTCATGGGCCAGGCCGGCCACGGCCTTTAGCTTGGCGGGCGAGCAGGTGTACAGCGAGTGGGCGAAAATGGCTGGTTGCAGCAGGCTGCTTTTACCCTGCCACGCCTCCACGAATCCTCTCGCCGCCTCTATCCCCTGGTCGGGATCAGTAACTCCGGGCGCGGGGAAGTCGATTATGCCCTGGGCCACCACCGCCCGCAGGCCGGCCCGCTCAAAGGCCCGGGCCGCGCCGTGAGCGCAGAAGTAGGAATCGCCCACGCAGGTGGTGCCGGATAAAAGCATCTCGCCGGCGGCCAAAAGGCTGCACAGCTCCACCATTTCTTCATTGACCCATCGGGCCTCAGCTGGAAACATGTGCTCGTTGAGCCAGGTCATGAGCGGCAGATCATCGGCCAAGCCCCGGAAGAGCACCATGGCAGCGTGGCAATGCGCGTTGATTAGCCCGGGCATGACGAGCCCTCCGCCCGCGTCCAGGCGCTCTATCCCCAGGAAGGCCTCGGGCTGAAATCCCTCTGGAGGCCCAACATAGCTGATCTTGCCGTCCTTGATCGCCAAAAAACCTTGGGGCCAATAATCCTGCGGCCCGGCCCAAATGGCCCCGTTTTCAACTACCAGATCGCCGCCCATGCCAGCCTGACCCTAAGCTGCGCGGCCGTTAAGCAGCGCGGCCTGTTCCGTGGCCTTGGCCATCACCTCGGCAAGGTCCATGGTCTTTAGTTCCCGGTCGGCCATGAGCACCTCGCCGTGGCAAACGGTGTGAATCACGTCAGATCCTCTGGCGGCGTAAACCAAATGCGAATAGGGATTGTACATGGGAGTGAGATGGGGTTGGTTGGTGTCCAGCACGATCACGTCAGCCAGCATGCCTTCAGCCAAAACGCCCAGGTCTTGACGGCCGAAAGCTTCGGCGCCCAGGCGGGTGGTCAGAGCGCACACCGCCTCGGCCGGCGCGGCGGTGGGGTCCAGGCTTATTGCCTTGTGCACCTTGGCGCAGGAATCCATTTCGCCCAACAGGTCCAGGTCGTTGTTGCTGGCGCAACCGTCGGTGCCCAAGCCCACCTTGACCCCGGCGCTCAGCATCTCCATGAGCGGGGCCACGCCGCTGGCCAGCTTCATGTTGGATTCGGGGCAGTGGGCCACCCGCGCCCCGGCCTCGGCCAGGCGTGAGATTTCGTCACTATTCAAGTCCACCGCATGATCCACCCATAGTTGGCGGTTCAAAAGGCCCAGGCTTTCAAGATGATCCAAGGGGCGCTTGCCGTAGCGTTCCATCACTTGAGCGGTCTCCTGCTTGGTCTCGGCCAGGTGGAGGTTGATGTCCACCCCGGTTTCAGAGGCCAAGCGGCCCGCCCGTTCCAAAAGAGAAGGCGCGCAGGTGTAAAGGGCATGGGGCATCACCGCCGCCTTGATGCGGGGGTGCTTGGCATAGGTGGCTATAAGCTCCTCGCTAACGGCGAAGCCGTTTTCCAGCTCGCCATAAGAAGGAGAAGGAAAATCGTAGATCACCTCGCCCACTACCGCCCGCAAACCCGCCGCGTCGACGGCCTTGGCCGTCTGGCGTTCAAAGAGATACATGTCACAGAAGCTGGTCACTCCGTTTCTTATCATTTCGGCGCAGGCCAGCATGGTGCCCCAATACACCGCCTCGCCGCTGAGCCGGGTCTCGGCCGGGAAAATGTGCTCGGTGAGCCATTTTTCCAAAGGCAGGTCATCGGCCATGCCGCGCATCAGGGTCATGGCCGCGTGGGTATGGCCATTAATCAGGCCGGGCAGGATAAGGCCGCCACGGGCGTCCAACTCGACGACCCGAGGGGCGCGGGGAGCGCTTTCAGCTTGGCGGGGGCCGCAATATGTTATGCGCGAGCCTTCTATCCACAGCATGCCATCGTCTATTACGGTGCCTGCCTCGTCCATGGTCAGAATGGTCCCGCCGATGATGCAAAGCTCCTGCATGCTTTCTCCAGTCTTGCGCTTCAAAAAGAACTCCGGCGGGAGGCCACCGGCGCTCGCAGCATCTCCAATTAGATTACCATGTACCGGCCGGGAGTGCGCTCTCAGGGCGTGGCGGCGTATCTGGGGCTATTCATTGAAGCGGTTGCGCACCAATTGTATCAGCTCATATACACTGAAAAACGCATCCACCACCTCGGGATCGAACTGGTTGCCCCGCTCGCTTTCTATCAACTCCAAGGCCTTCTTTTCAGGCCATGGTTCTTTGTAGACGCGAGGGCTGACCAGGGCGTCGTAAACATCGGCCAAACAAGTAATGCGCGCCGCCAGCGGGATCTCTTCGCGTTTTCCCGGGACCCCGGGGCCCAGCCACGGTCCGGTCATGTCGTCCACCTGGCCAGGGTAGCCCTTGCCATCCCAGCGCTCGTGATGATGAAGTGCGATGTCCCGGGCCATGACGTCCAAATCGGAGCGAGCATCATGAAAAAGTTTGGCCCCTGCCACCGTGTGGTACTGCATGGTCCTGAACTCCTCCGGCGTAAGGTGGCCGGATTTCTTCAATATGGCGTCGCTGATGGCGACCTTGCCCACGTCGTGCAACATGGCGGCGACCCTTATCAAGTCCTTGCGCTTTTTAATGTCCGCAACATCAATTCCATTGGCTTTGGCCCAGCCCTCGTAAATCTCCGCCGCGAAAGCACCCACTCGGTTGGCATGGATGCCGGTCTCCAGAGGATCGCGCAATTCGGCGATGCTGATCATGCGCAGGATAAGCTCCCGGGTGAGCTGGGTCCTTTCCACGGCCATGGCGGCGTGGTGGGAATAGAACTCCACCCAAAGGTGCTCCTGATTGGTAAATGGCCGCACGCCTTTTCCATCGTCCAAGGCGTTTATAATCTCCAACACGCCCACGTTCTTGCCCTGGCTGGTGATCAAGGGCACCACCAAGACCGACTTGGTGCGGTAGCCTGACGCCGTGTCAAAACTACGGTTGAAGTCGTATGGCCGCTCCGGCGATATTTCATACACGTCGTCGATAACCAGGGTTTCGCCGGTATCTGCAACATAGCCGGCCAGAGAACTCCGATCCACCGGCATCTCTGCGCCCACGTATTGCTGGGCCGGGGCCGAGCCGGGATACAAAAGATCATTCTGCACATAGCAAAACCGCAGGCGGTCATCCTGTAATAAAAAAATACTGCCCGCCTCGGCCTGGGCCAATTCGCGGGCCTCGGAAAGAATGCGATTTAGAAGTAAGTCCGAATCATGGGTGGAACTCAAGTCCCCTGACAAGGCAGTGAGCTTGGCGAGGAGTTCTGGGCTGACTTCCAGGGAACCGGGCGCGGGTTCTTTTATGGGACGCATGGGAATAACACTTCCTGGGCAAGACCAAGGCGAAATGCTACTCAGCGCCGGCTATCGCGCTGCCAGCAAGAAGCAGGAGTGGGCTTGGCTCCTTCCCAAAATAGGCCGGGCCGGGCATTGCCTAGATATAATGGCCCCGCAGACAAGCAAAGGCAAGGCAACGTCAATGGCTGGCGTAACAGAAGGTGGCT
>CAZDRW010000039.1:0-2725 GCA_964507555.1 uncultured Desulfarculaceae bacterium | reverse complement strand
AAGGCCCCGATCAACCGTCCTTTGATCTCACATATCCCTCACCACCGCGGCTATGAGGCGAGCCAAATCAACGCCGGCCCTGGAGGCGTTTTTGATGACCAAATCAATGGGGGCGGGCTCCATGGCCTCCGGCCGATTCACGTTGCTGATGGCCGAGAAAGCCAGCACTTTAAGGCCGTGGTGTCTAGCCGCTATCGCCTCCAGCACTGTAGACATGCCCACCGCATCGGCGCCCAGGGTCCTTAGCATGCGGGTTTCGGCCGGGGTTTCCATGGAAGGGCCTTTTAGGCCCACATACACCCCTTGGTAAATATCAATGCCCATGTCAACAGCGGCCCGGCGGGCCAAATCCAAAAGACCGTGATCATAGACCTGGCACATGTCGGGAAACCGCTCGCCCCATTCATCCACATTGTCGCCGATCAGGGGATTGGCCCCGGTGAAGTTTATGTGGTCGGTGATGAGCATGACCCGGCCCGATCTCATATTTGGATCCAGGCCGCCGGCTGCGTTGCTGAAGATGAAGCTTTCCACCCCCAGTTCGGCCAGCACCCGGACCGGCATTGTGATCTGTTGGGGGGTGTAGCCCTCATAAAGATGAAAGCGACCGGCTAAGGCGGCCACCGGCTTGTTTTCCAGTTCGCCCAGGATCAATTCACCGGCATGGCTCTCTACTGTAGAGACCGGGAAACCCGGGATCTCTCCATAGGGTATACGGGATAAGGTCTTTATCTGGCTAGCCAATCCCGAAAGACCCGTGCCCAAGGTGATGCCGGCTTTGGGTTCAAATCCTTGTGGCAGCAATTTTTTCAACCAAGCGCTTGCCTGGCTAACAATCTGTAATTGATCCATATTATAGCCTTCTCCTTGGCCAGCCCGCTCATAAAACCCATTTACACCCGGCACCCTAGCCAGTGGCGGGCCTTGCTGTCAATTTTTTTTAGTCCCTAAGCCTTGTCAACTCTTAACCATACCCAACGAGGCCCCCAAAAACGGCCCAACCCCGCTTGACAGCCCTTCCCACCCCCCTCATAGTTGGCATCTAGGCAGGAGTCCATAACCCATAGGCATCACCCTAGAGGCGGCCAGCGCGGTCCCCGAGGGACCACTGGTGCAGAGTTGCATCCTCAAAGAGGAGCCAGGGGCTATGAAAATTAAAACCGTGCGTCGCGCCACTAGCTACCTATTGTTGCCTGGCTTCTTTTTATGCCTGGTTTCAGTGGTTGTGATGGGTTTTTTATGCTTGGACGCGCCTGCCTATCGAAGCGCCGAATATGATCCGCCGTTTACTCCCCTGCCGCTCCGCGATCTATCTAGCCTCAGCCAGAAAACAACCACAGTCTCTCTGGAAATCAGGCAACGCCGCTGGTGGCCCACGGTACGCAAACTGGCCCGGCGCCACAATCTGGACCCGGCCCTGGTTATGGCGGTCATTCAAGTGGAAAGCAGTTTCAACCCGCGGGCGGTGAGCCACAAAGGAGCCAAGGGCCTCATGCAGATAGTGCCGGTGACCGCCGGCTACTTGGGCCTGAAAAATCCCTTGGATCCCAAGGCCAATCTCCGGGCCGGCATACGCTATCTGGGCCAGTTGAAGAAGGTTTTCAAAGGGGACATGGTTTTAACTTTAGCCGCTTACAACGCGGGCCCGACTAAAGTGGCCGCTTTGGGAGCGGTGCCTGACCACCAGGAAACCCGTAATTTCGTGGTTAAGGTTTTAAGCCTGGCCGATACCTTCCGCGTGAGCTTCCAGAGCATCGCCCTCAACTAGGCTTTCGCCTCCGGCTGTTTTAAACCCCGTTCCAGAAAATATCCCATAGCTAGCCAGCCAAAGATAGTGGCCGCTTTTAAAACAGACGGCAGGGTTAGGACAAAAAAGACCCGATCCCGGAAAGGCTGCTTTGATCTGCGGTCTAAATGCCGGTTATGCATTTAGACGCTGACCGGCCGCCCGCCGGGTTCGGGATATATCGCCCTCCACCAAGGAGGGCGTTAAACAGCTTTCAGCTACTTCCTGCGCTGATGACGCGTGCGCTTCAGCAGCTTGCGGTGTTTATGCTTGCGGATTTTTTTGCGCCGTTTCTTGACTACGCTGCCCATAAAATCACCTTTCGCCGGTACCGGGCCCGGGGGCGGGTCCCAGACCAACTCAGTTCGAGTCACAAAATCTGATGCAGTATGCAAAAATGGCTATATACCCGATATGCGCCGCTGCGGCAAGAGATAATAGGGCCCAATCCTCGACTTGCCCCTATTAGGCACTACCAAAGAGGCCGCGGAACAGCTTGGGCTTCTTACTGCCCATGCCGCTCATCGCCTGGTCTAACGGCTTACACCTATTTAAAGGAAAGGAGGTAAGCAGCCAACGCTTGCAGTTGATCCGGACTAAGCTTTTTTGTCTTTTTAATCTGGTTGGCCATGACCCGGGCCTTGGCAGGATTTAAGGTCGCCTCAGCCTGACCAGTCAAATAATCGTTCAAACGTTGGGCTTGGCCGGCATAGCCCCGGGCGATTTCCTTCAGATCCATGCCCACGCCCTTGCCTTGCACTCTGTGGCATCCACTGCATTTCAGAGAGCGAAACAAACCTTCTCCAGAAGTTTGTCCTGCATGAGCCAGTGGGAAACTGATGCCCAGAGCCAAAAACAGCGTGGCAAACAGAGAAAAGAACCATGTCTTAAACATGACGGCTCCTTTTTCGCTAAACTGCATGTTCTGGCAATGCTCCA
>CAZDRW010000038.1:0-12729 GCA_964507555.1 uncultured Desulfarculaceae bacterium | reverse complement strand
TGGTTCAGACCGGCGGCCGCGCTTCTCGCCTATTCAACCACGCCCGGTTTGGCTTCACGGTTTTCCGTGAACGCCTTATCACGGTTTACCGTGAAGGCAAATTACGTATTTGTCAGGATTTACAAAAACTTACATAGATGTAAGATGTTTAGGTAGATAGACGATCTCCATTGATTGGCACCTTGCCCCAAACCCCACGATTCAAAGGATAAGGTCATGATTGGCCCCATCATGATCAGGCCAAAGGCGCCGCGGCCAAGAAGCCGCCTGTTCGCCATTGCCCTGACAAGCCTGATAAGCCTAAGCCTGATATTCACCGGCACCGCTTTAGCGGCGGTGGGCGTGAACCCGCCCGGCGCCCCTCCGGGAGCCAACGACTACGCCGGCGGCAATTGGGCGGGCACCGCCTCTGCCGACGACTACACCAACGACGGCACGGTGAGCGGCAATGTCAACCTTAATGCAGGCAATGATCTATTCACCAATAACGGCACGGTGACCGGAACCGTTAATGGACAAAACTGGCACGACCAGCTCATAAACAACGCCACCGGCACGATAGGCAATTGGTTCAGAGGCGGCAATGGCAACGACACCCTGACCAATCTGGGATCAGTGGGCACCAGCATACTTGGCGAAGCCGGCAACGACACCATTTTTAACAGCGGCACCACTCCCTGGATACAGGGAGGAACCGGCGACGATACTATTACCAACACCGGCACTGTTACCACATCCATCAATGGAGACGAAGACAACGACACGATTACCAACAGCGGCAGCGTGGCCAACGTGATTGATGGAGGCGATGGCGACGACAACATAACCAACAGCGGTTCGGTAACAACCATACGCGGTGGCGCTGGCGACGACACCATAACC
Organism: uncultured Desulfarculaceae bacterium; assembly: GCA_964507555.1. Classification (GTDB taxonomy): domain Bacteria; phylum Desulfobacterota; class Desulfarculia; order Desulfarculales; family Desulfarculaceae; genus Desulfocarbo. The sequence continues at coordinate 11,847 of CAZDRW010000038.1, read as the reverse complement.
ACCAGCGGCCACGTGACGGGAAACATTGCCGGGCAGGACGGCATGGATCACATAATCATCAATGGCCGGGTGGATGGCGATATCCTGGGAGGCAATGGCGGAGACACCATATGGCTGAACGCCGGCGCCAGCGTGGGGGGCACCATTAATGGAGGGGGTGGGAGCGATGCCATCATTTTCGACGGCGTGGCCGACACCAGCGCGTTCAACATAGTCAGCGTCAGCCATATAAGCTACGAGGGAAATAGCAGCCTGAGCGGAACCCATTCGGCCCCAGGTGCGGACTTGGCGGTTCATGGCACCTTAAGGCTGCAGAACGGAACCGTCAACGCCGATTCTTTGAAAGTGTGGCCGGCTGGCGCTGCTCTAACCGGCAACGGTAATATCGCTTGCCCTCTAACCGTTCAGATGCAAGGAAGCGTGGCGCCGGGCAACAGCATCGGAACCATCAGCGTCGACACGTTGGAAATTCTTTGGGACTCCAGCTATAACGTTGAGGTGGGCGGCGCTGCTTCGGACCAGATAATCGTAGCCACCCGAGTGACCCTGACCAGCGCCATTTTGAATGTTTCGCTACTCAGCGCGCCTATTACCAACCAGCAATACACCATAATCAGAAATGACGGCGCCGAGGCGGTGCACGGCACATTATTCAACGGTTTGCCTGAGGGCGCTAGGTTCAAGACAGGCGGCTATTTGTTCAGCATCTCCTATCAAGGAGGCGACGGCAACGATGTGGTGCTGACCGCGCTCCCCAGCGATGATCAACCAACCGAGCCCGACCCGGCGCCAACTCCCAACCCACCGGCCGCGCCCTCGGTGCCCCAAGGCCAGAGCCCCAGCCCCACCGGCTCCCTGGGCGGGCCGGGGCTATCCTGGCCCCACGTGGCTGGCTCCAATTTCTACCGGGTGTACCGGGCCAGCTGCCCCACCTGCCCCAAGACCCAGGTGGGCCGGGTGCCGGACACCAGTTTCACTGACCAGAGCGCCCAGCCCGGCCAGGTCTATTACTACTGGGTCAAGACCGAAAATGGCGGCGGGCTCTCGGACTTCTCCAACTGGATGGCGGCCTGGCGCTACGAGCAGAATCCGGGACGGGCCGGGGACTTCAACGGCGACGGTATCATGGACCTCTTGTGGTGGGACCCGGCAACAAACCAGCTAAGCATCTGGTATATGAACGGCGGCGCGGTGCAGTCGGTGGGCTCGCCGGGCGAGGGACTGGACCTCAGCCAGTGGCTTCTGGTGAATACCGGCGACTTCAACAACGACGGCATATGGGATCTTCTGTGGTGGAACCCGGAGACCGGCGTGGCGCAGGTGTGGTTTATGTCGGCAACAGCAAGTACCGCATCCGGAGGCATGACGATTCAAGCCACTGCTGAGGCGGGCGACATCCTGGGCAACGTGACGCTTTCCTATTCCGGCGACCTTAACGGCGACGGCCTCGGCGACATTCTCTGGCGCGACTACAACACCGGCCAAGTCACCATCTGGCTCATGGGCCCTGACGGCAAGCCGCAGCTTAGCGGCCCGCCCACCCTGGCCGAGGGAATGACCGACGGCGGCAAACCGGGGGTCACGGATTCGCTGGATTGGACAATACGCGGGCTCCATGACATGGACGGCGATAACAAGGCCGAGGTGGTCTGGCAGCACGCCACGAACGGCAAGGTTGTGGTGTGGCGCATGGACGGCTCCCAGGCTATCGGCCTTGAGGAGTACCAGCGCAGCGAGCCCGCCAATTGGCGCATCGTGGGGCTGGGCGATCTCAACGCGGACGGCCGGGGCGATATGGTCTGGCGGAACGACGTGAGCGGCGCGGTACAGGTCTGGCTCATGACCGGTGGAGACCCTGCTTTTGAGCAGCGCGACCTGGCCATGGGCGACAACGCCGCGTCCTGGTCGGTGAAGGCGGTGGGCGATTTCTGCAGCGCCGGGTGCGATGATGTGTATTGCAAATCCGTTGACAGCAACGCGGCGCGGATCGTGAACCTGGATGGACAGGAGTTCAACCCCTCGGTGGAGTAGTTGCCGATGGCGCAAAAAGAAAGGCCCGCCCTCGTTAAGGGGGCGGGCCTTTCTTGTGCAGGATGGTTTGATGGAGGGCAACGGATGGCGACTAATAAGCGGTCTAAACGAGGACCTGCCAAGGTAGGTGGACTCTTTCGCTTCTGGATGGATGCCTGCTTTTAAAAAGTTGACTATCGCCTGATGCCTCTATAAAAGTGCATATTTACCCGGCAGATGGCGGCGCAAGTTAATTCTGGGGCTTGGCCCTAATTGCCCGTAACGGTTTGCGGTCCGATTGGTAGGCATGATGCTCGAAAAAAAGCCGCAAAATTCCTTAATGACCACCGACCGTTTGGATGACTTATTCGCCGGACGCAAGCCCGACCGGGTGCCGGTGGGCAGCATGGGCGTGAGCTTCGGCGCGGTGTGCGCTGGCTATACGGTGGGCGAGATTCTGGCGGACGCAGGTAAATGTTTTGAGGCAAGCATGTGGGCCAGTTCAATGATGGGTTGGGAGCCCATGCCCCACTACCCCGGTCATAGCGTTTGGGGCGCCATTGACTTTGGCGGCGAAGCGCGCATGCCCCATGGCCCTTATGAAAGCTCGCTAATCATAACCCGGCATCCGGTTGAAACCGAAAACCATGTGGAGCTGCTTGAGCTGCCCGACCCCCAAAGCGCGGGCCGCATAGCCTATGCCTGGCGGTTTGCCTGCTTGCAAAAACAGGCTGGGCTGCCGGTGTTCTTTTCCTCCCGCTCACCATTCACCACGGCCGCCAACATCGCGGGCCTGGAGAACTTCATGCGCTGGATCATCAAGGCTCCGGAGCTTGCCCAGCGCCTCTTGGAGCTTTCCTTGGCCCACATCCTGGGCGTGCTGGACTATTGGATCGAATCCTTTGGGGCTGGGAACATCTTTGTGTGGATGTCCAATCCCAATGAATCCAATCAGGTGATATCCGCAAAGCACATGGCCCGCTGGGCGTTGCCCTTTCATGAAAAATATTTTACGGGTCTGGCCGAAAGGGGACTGAAGCGCGTCGGCATCCATCTGTGCGGCGATCAGAACCTGAATATACCTATATTTAAAGAAGCCGGCCTGTGGCCCCAACCCAGCGTTCTTAGCTTCGGCCACGAGGTGTCTATTGCCGAGGCGGCCTCGCACTTTCCCCGGGATATTATCTTCGGCAACCTGGAGCCCAACCTGCTGCAAATCAGACGCCCAGGCGAGATTTACGGGTTATGCCGCGAGATCATCGCGGAAGGACGCAAAGCGCCGGGCGGTTTCATGCTGGCGCCGGGCTGCGGTATTCCAGCCTCCGCGCCAGTGGCCAATGTATTCGCCATGACCAAGGCTGCCCGTGATTTCGGACGCTACGATTAAACACAAAAGGCCTAAGGGCCTGCTCCCCTGGGCCTTGTTTACCTAACCGGCCAGCCGTCTAAAGCATCTCCAGGAAAGCCTGCACCCGAGTGCTGAGCTGTGCCCTGTCCTCGGCGCTATAATCGGTCACCACCTGCAACATGGGCAAGCCGGCTTGCTTCATGGCCTGGCCTACCAAATGCGATTCCGTGGTGTAGAGCCCGCAGAACTGCAAGGCATAGTCGATCACGCCGTCGGCCCGGTTGTCCCGGGCCAGGCGGATGATGTCATCCATGCGCCCCTGGTTGGGGGTGAAGCAGGCGCAGTTGGTCTTGAGGTAGCGCTGAGCCAAGGCTTGGATCATGCTCTCCATATCCACGGTGTTTTCATCCACCAAGTTTTCGAAAAAGCGGGAGCCGGTGCACAGTTCCTCGGCCACCGCCACGGCGCCGCTTTGTTCCACTATGCGGGGCAGTTTCCAGTTGGGTATGGCCATGGGCGAACCGGTCAGCACGATGCGCTTGGCTTCAGCCGGAGCCACGCCTTGGCCGCTCTTCACCCGATCCTCCAGCTCATCGCACAGTTGGTTCACCTGCCCGGCAAACCTGGCCGGGTCGTCGTAGAAACCAACTTGGGTGACCATGAGGGCATCCAGGCCGCTGATGGGCGCGGGCCGGGCGGCGCGGACGGCCTGCAAGCGCTGCAGCGCCCGCCGCCGGCCATTGATCAGACGGATACCTTCAGCCAAACGTTCGGACGTAAGGGTGTTGCCGGTGAGCTTCTCCAGTACATGGCCCAGTTCTTCGAGTTCTTGGGCAAAGCGCTGCGTGTCCTTATCGCGCTTTTTCTGAGGCATGTCCATGACGTGCAGGTTCACGTCCTGGCCCAATATCTCCCAAGCCTTTTTCTTGCCATCGCAGGTGGCCTCGCCCACGTAGAGATCAGCCACCTGGCAGAAGGGACTGGTGCGGTCCAAGCGCGAACCCAGGCTGGAAGCAACCAGGGCGCACATATTGGAGGGAAGCACGGCCTGGCCCGCGGGCACCCAGAACTGATCGCCGCCGCAAAGACCGGTGCTGGCCGCACCCAGGGCATAGATCAACTCGTCAGGCACATAAACGCAGTAGGTGCCCACCACCTTGCCACCAGCCTTTTTGTGCTGAAAGAGTTCCCAGGGACGCGCCCCATGCAGCCGCTTGACCACGTCGCTGAAATATTCCATGGCCTGAGGTCGGTTCTCTTGGCAGAGAATGGTCTCCTTGAACATCTTAGGGAAGGAACCGACGTAGGCGTCGTGCTTGTCAAGGTCCACGCCCAATTGGGCCCACATTTCTCTGATCTCGGGGTAGCTCGGCACGCTGAACCTCTCTGCTGTATATCAAATAGCAATCAGTTTGAATGCGTGCATCCTAGACCATTAAAGTTGTCAGGTCAATTTTAAGCGAATCGGCTATGGCGCTTTGCCTAAACGATAAACACTATAAGTTAAATTGCGTATGACACCTACGAGATACAGTACATAACAATGTTAAATGATTAGGTTAAATTGATAATATGATAGACCAATCGATAATGGCTTGGCTTATAGTAAATACGAATAGTAGCAAGGTATGCACATGAGTCTTCACGGTATAATAGGTAAATATGATTAGATTTACGAGCTAATCCCAAGACATTAATTGATAGGAAAGTACAACCTGAATGATTAATAAATTATCGATATTACCTATTTGACTGAGCGGATTTATTACCATTAAATTGGCAGACTAATTCAATCAAGCAAATGGTGTCCCCAATGGTTTATTTCTTCGGCTTCACTTGAGTTCCCGACCTGAATGCTACCCGGGCCTGGTAGACGGGGAAGCCGGAGTTGCTTTTTGAACTCGCCTTAAAGTTTCCTTGACAGTATTTCCCATTACCTCCTCTACCTCCCGGGCGGAATTTACCCTCGGGCTATGACGCCCGGGCAGCGATTCAAGCTAGGAGGCGCCAGATGCCCGATGTCTTTGAACCCAAAATATTAGCGATCTGTTGCCAGTGGTGTTCTTATGCCGCCGCCGATCTGGCGGGGGCCATGCGTATGCAATATCCGGCCACCATACACATCCTGCGGGTTCCCTGCACGGGCAGGGTGGACATCCTGCACATGATCAAGCCGTTCGAGGACGGCGTTGACGGAGTATTTCTTTCCGGGTGCCTGTTGGACGATTGCCACTACCGCACGGGCAACTACAAGGCCACCAAACGAGTGACCTACGCCAAGACCATGCTGGAAGCGCTGGGCTTGGAACCCGAGAGGCTGGAGATGTTCTACAACTCGTCGGCCATGGGGCCCCAGTTCGCCAAGACCTGCAATGATTTTGATGAACGCATCAGGCGATTGGGCCCGGCTTTTCCTCAAGAGGAGATTAAACATAGCGCTTGATGGCTATCACTCATGGCCGGTTTAGGGAGCCGGGCTCCCCGCGGAAGCCATCCAGCGAGGCTGCTGGATAAGCATCCGATTCGGTTCGACTCCGAAAACCGGCCTGCTAGCTGCAAGGCCCATAAGCGCGACTGTCGAGAATTCCCATAATCCAAGGAAAGGGTATGACCACCCAAGTTGATCAACAAAAAAAAGTTGGAGCGGTGTTGGTGGTGGGAGGCGGCATCGCCGCCATCCAGGCCGCCCTGGACCTGGCAGATTCCGGTTTCCGCGTCTACATGGTTGAAAAGAGCCCTGCCATCGGCGGCGTGATGGCCCAGTTGGACAAGACCTTCCCCACCAACGATTGCTCCATGTGCATACTCTCTCCCAAGCTGGTGGAAGCCGGCCGCCATCCCAACATCGAGCTGATCACCATGGCCGAGGTGCAGCGACTTAGCGGCCGGCACGGCGATTTCATGGCCCGTATAAAACAGCGCGCCCGCTATGTGGATATGAACAAGTGCATCGCCTGCGGAGCCTGCGCGGGAAAATGCCCCAAGAAGGTGGTTGATGAATTCAACCAGGGCTTGAACGGGCGCAAGGCGGCCTACGTGAAATATCCCCAGGCCGTGCCGCTCAAGTACGCCATTGACAAGGACAACTGCATCTATTTCCAAAAGGGCAAGTGCAAGGCCTGTCAGAAATTCTGCCCGGCCGGAGCGGTGGATTTCGAGCAGCATGAACGGGAATTCGACATCCAGGTGGGCTCGGTGGTGATCGCCGCCGGCTTCCGGCCTTTCAATCCGGCGCCTTACGCCCAGTATGCCTACAGCCAATACGCCAACGTGGTGACCGCCCTGGAGTTCGAGCGCATCTTGAGTGCCAGCGGGCCTTGGATGGGGCATCTGGTGCGGCCGGGCGACGAAAAGGAGCCCACCCGCATCGCCTGGCTACAGTGCGTAGGCAGCCGCGACATCAACACCTGCGACCACGGCTATTGCTCGGCGGTGTGTTGCATGTACGCCATCAAGGAGGCCGTGATCGCCAAGGAGCACTCGCCCCACGGCTTGGACGCGGCCATCTTCTATATGGACATGCGCACCTATGGCAAGGATTTCGAACGCACCTACATGGCGGCGAAGGAGGGCGGCGTGCGTTTTGTGCGCACCCGCATCCATTCCATTAGCGAACTGGAAAACCATGACCTGCGCCTGGAGTATGTGGACCAAAGCGGCGGAATGCACAGCGAGGATTTCGACCTGGTGGTGCTGAGCCAGGGCCTGGAGATCGATCCCGCCACGGCCCAGCTTTGCCAAAAACTGGAGATTGACCTGGCCGAGACGGGATTCGTACAAAGCGGCTCGTTTACGCCGGTGGCCACCAGCCGGCCCGGTGTTTATGTCTGCGGCGTGCTGGCTGGTCCCAAGGACATCCCGCTCTCGGTGATGGAGGCCTCGGCTGCGGCCTGCGCCGCCGCCGGCGATCTTGCGCCGGCCCGGGGCAGCCTGATCAGCCAGCCCGAGGAGGTCCCCCAGCGCGACGTCAAGGGTGATCCCCCGCGGGTTGGCGTATTCGTCTGCTCCTGCGGCATCAACATCGCCGGCGTGGTGGACGTGGACGGGCTGACGACCTATGCCAAGACCCTGCCCAACGTGGCCTATGTGGAAAACAACCTCTTCACCTGCTCCCAGGACACCCAGGACAAGATGTCCCAGGTCATCGAGGAGCAGGACCTCAACCGGGTGGTGGTGGCGGCCTGCAGCCCGCGCACCCACGAACCGCTTTTTCAGGAGACCTTGAAGGCGGCTGGCCTTAACAAGTATCTCTTCGACCTGGCCAACATCCGCAACCAGGGTTCCTGGGTGCATGCCAATGAGCCGGAAAAGGCTACCCAAAGAGCCAAGGACCAGGTGAGCATGGCCGTGGCCAAGGCCAGCCTGTTGGAGCCCCTCACCGAAGCCAAGCTCTCGGTACTGCCCAAGGCCATGGTAATCGGCGGCGGCATCGCCGGCATGAACGCGGCCCTGGAGTTGGCCCGCCAACGCTTTCCCACTCATTTGGTGGAGCGCGACCTGGTGCTGGGCGGCAATGCGCGGCTTTTGCGCACCACGGCCCAGGGCGACGATGTGCAGGCCTATCTCAAGGACTTGCGGGCGCGGGTCGCGGCGGAACCCAACATCACGCTGCATCTAGGCGCTGCCATCAAGTCGGTGGACGGTTTTGTGGGCAACTTCAAGACCACTCTGGCCGGACCTAAGGGCGAGGAAGCGGTGGAGCACGGGGCCACGGTGATTGCCATCGGGGCCGCCGAATCCAGGCCCACGGAATACCTCTATGGCCAGGACCCCAGAGTCAAGACCCACCTGGAGCTGGACGCGGGCCTCATCAGCGGGGAGATAGATCCCAAGAGGACCAAGGCGGTGGTCTTCATCCAATGCGTGGGTTCCCGTGAGCCCGCGCGCCCCTATTGCTCCAAGGTCTGCTGCACCCATTCGGTGGAGGCGGCCCTGCATTTCAAGGAGCGCAACCCGGCTTGCCAGGTCACCGTGCTCTACCGCGACATGCGCACCTATGGCGAGCGCGAGCTTCTATATAAGGAAGCGCGCGCCAGGGGCGTGCTCTTCATACGCTACGACCTGGATGATAAGCCCAAGGTCGGGAGCCAGGGCGATTCCCTGGTGATCCAGGTGAAGGAGCATATCCTGGGCCGCGAGTTGGCGCTCGCTGCCGATCTCTTGGTTTTGGCCAGCGCCATTGAAAGCCACCATGACGAGGCCTTGGCCCAGATGTTCAAGATCCCCCTGGATCAGGACGGTTGGTTTCTGGAGGCCCACGTGAAGCTGCGGCCGGTGGATTTCGCCACCGACGGCGTGTTCATGGCAGGCCTGGCCCACTACCCCAAGCCCATCGAAGAAGCGGTGGCCCAGGCCCAGGCCGCGGTGAGCCGCGCGGTGACCGTGCTCTCCCGCGAGGAGATATGGCTGCCCGGCACCGTTGCCCAAATCGACCAGGGCAAGTGCGTGGGCTGCGGGGTCTGCTGGAGCGTGTGTCCCTATCAAGCCATCCGCCAGGACGAAAACGGACAGGCCCTGGTCAACGAAGCGCTTTGCAAGGGCTGCGGCACCTGCGTGGCCTCCTGCCGCTCGGGAGCGCCCAACCTGAAAGGCTTCAGCAACCAGGATGTCATGGCCCAGATATCCACCATGTTGCAAGGCTAGGGCCGCGATAAACCGCCCCGCCGTAAGCGGCGCGGCGAATAAATATTGGAGAAACTTAAAATGAGCGCTGACAACGAATTCCAGCCGCGCATCGCGGCATTCTTCTGCAACTGGTGCACCTACGGCGGCGCCGACCTGGCCGGGGTGAGCCGCCTGCAGTATCCGCCATTTATCCGGGTGATCCGCATACCCTGCACCGGACGCCTGAACCCCAACTTCATTCTCACCGCCTTCCGCCAGGGGGCGGACGGAGTATGGATCAGCGGCTGCCATCCCGGCGACTGCCACTACATCGCCGGCAACATGTATGCCCGCCGCCGCTTCACCATTATCAAGAACCTGCTGGAATACGTGGGCCTGGAGCAGGGCCGCCTGCACTTCTCCTGGATTTCCTCGGCCGAGGCCAGCAAGTTCCAGCAGACCGTGACCGCAGTGACCGAGGCGGTGCGTGAACTCGGTCCCTCTGAATTCCTTTTAAAGGATATAGCCAAGGTCGCGTGATGAAAAAACCGTGGTCTTGCCAAAATAGGAAAACCAAGCAGGCCGGATCAAATGGCCGTGCAAGGAGGTAATGATGAGCGGGGCGATTTCTCCCAAGTCTCTGCCGGATGAGGCCAGTGAGAAGCTGGCCGGCCTTAACCTGAACCTTTGCCTTACCTGCGGGACCTGCTCCGGTGGGTGTCCCGTCACCGGCACCGAGCGCCTGAACGGCCTGGACGTGCGCAAGGTGGTCCGCATGCTGGCCCTCGGCATGATCGAAGAAGTGGTGGATTCCGATTTCCCCTGGCTCTGCACCGGTTGCGGACGCTGCGCGGCGGCTTGCCCCATGGATTTGGACATTCCGGCCATCATGGGCTATATGAAGCACCTGCGCGAGCGGGACAAGGTGCCCGGCGTGCTGCACAAGGGCGTGGAACAGGTGCTCAAGAGTGGCAACAACATGGGCATCCCTCGGGACGACTATCTCATGACCATGGCCGACATGGGCAACGAGATGGCCGAGGAATGCTGCCCGGGCTTCTATGTGCCGGTGGACAGAGAGGGGGCGGATGTCCTCTTCTTCCCCAACAGCAAAGAGGTATATGGAGATTTTGAGGACATGCTCTGGTGGTGGAAGATCTTCTACGCTGCCAAGGAGAACTGGACCATTCCCAGTAAAAACTGGGAAGCGGTGGATTGGGGCCTTTTCACCGGCAACTATGAGGCCACCCGCATCCTGGCCCAGCGCAAGATCGACATGATGAAGGAATTCGATATCAAGCGCCTGATAATGCCCGACTGCGGAGGCGGCTCCTACGGCTGCCGTATGGGTATGAAGATGTGCAAGATGGACGACCCGGCCAACCAGGTCAACTATGTCTATCTCTACGAGTACCTGGTGGAGATCATAAAATCAGGGCGCATCAAGCTGGACAAAAGCGTCAATGCGGGCAAGGTCTTCACCTGGCATGACTCCTGTAAGCACGGCCGCGAATTGGAGCGCCACTTCGGGCATGGCTACTACGAGGAGCCGCGCTGGATCATTGAACAGTGTGTGGATCAGTTCGTGGACATGGTCCCCAACCGCTTGAACGGTTTCTGCTGCGGGGCCGGCGGCGGCAACTGGCCCATGCCCTTTGAAAAGGAATCCGCCTTCCACGGCCGCAAGAAATACGAGTCCATCAAAAACTCCGGCGCCAACGTGGTGGTGGTGGGCTGCTCCAACTGCCACGACCAGATCATGAAGCGCTTTCCCAAGTTCTATGATTGCGACTATGAAGTGAAATACATATGGGAGCTGGTGGCCGACAGCCTGGTCATCGAGCCCTGGAGTGAAGAGGAGGTCGCCAAGGCGGAGGCCGAGGCCGCGGCCCAGTGGGAGCGCCTGGGCATCGATCCCGAAGCGGGGTATTGATGGCCCGAAGCGGAGTATCCCCCCAATTAGGCTCAAATCGTGGAAACTCGGCCCGGCCGTCCCTTCGCGCGGGAACTGACGGTCATGGGCTTGCCCGCTAAGGCCTTGGTGATGGGGGAGGGGGGCCAGCCTGGCGGCTACGGCCGGATCAATCCTGCGGGGCGGCTTTTAGCGGCGCGCCGCCCTGGTCCCGGTTGCCCTTCAGGCTCTCGGCCAGGGAGCACAGCACCGGCACCACGATCAGGGTTAGCAGCGTGGCCACGGTCAGGCCGAAGATCACCGCCACCGCCATGGGACCCCACCACTGGGATGTCTCGGTGCCCACGTCCAGGCTAAAGTTGCGGAAGTCGATGCTCACCGCCGTGGCCATGGGCAATAGCCCCAGGATGGTGGTGATGGCGGTCAGGAGCACCGGCCTTAAACGCACCAGGCCTGCCTGCACCAGGGCCTCCCTCACCGCCAGGCCGCGCTCCTTCAATTGGTTGAAATAATCGATGAGCACGATGGCGTTGTTGACCACCACCCCGGCCAGGCTGATGACCCCCACCCCGGTCATGATGATGCCGAAGGGGGTGGCGGTGATGATGAGCCCCCAGAACACCCCGATCAGCGAGAGGATCACCGAAGTGAGGATGATGAAGGGAGTGATGGTGGAATTGAACTGGGTCACCAGCACCAGGAAGATGAGAAAAAGCGCCACCACGAAAGCCTTGGCCAAGAAGTCCGAGGCCTTTTGCTGTTCCTGCTGCTCGCCGGTGAACTGATAGGCATAGCCGCGGGGGAAGGGGAAATCCTTAAGGCGCTGCTTGATCTCTTGGATCACCTGGTTGGCGGTGACGCCGTTCACGTCGGCCGAGACCGTGACCACCCGCTTTTGGTCCTTGCGGTTGATGGCCCCCATGCCGCTGGTCAGCTTGACCTGGGCCAGGCTGGTGAGCGGGATGGGCTCTCC
>CAZDRW010000037.1:0-12795 GCA_964507555.1 uncultured Desulfarculaceae bacterium | reverse complement strand
CAAAGCTTTTTCAATGGCTTTTTGCGCGATCCAGGTCTTGCCGCTGCCGGTGGGCGCGCTCACCACAACATCTTCCTGATCCAGGCGCTCGACCGCTTCGGTCTGAAAAGAGTCAGGTGTAAAAGGAGCAGCTTCGGGCACACCGATTTCCTGTAAGACAGGCAAAAGTTTCCGGTTCACCCGTGGAGTGAACTCGGTTTCTTGTTCCTGTCTAGGACGTCGGCTGCGTGCCTCGTTTAGGGTGTGCCGGGGCTTGCGGCCGCGTTTGGGGCGGGAGGTTTTGGATCTTTGGCTGCTCTTCATGGTGTGTGCTTTGCGGAAAAAGGCTCTTTGGTTGCAGACGATGCTACACCCTTGTTTCTTGTGAGGCAACCTTTCAATAAAGCGAGATAAAAAAGGGAATATATACTGGCAAGCTAGGTGTTGGAAGTGGTCTCCCCCCGCCTCCGTGCTTCCGATTCGGGGCGGGGGGACACCGGGCGTCACCGTCCATGGCGACTTGCAAGGGTCAGACGCTTCCCTGCGTCTGTTGAACCCATTCACCGACAAGGACCATGCCAGCCATATGGGTTCGTGCCTAAGACTAGCAACCGCCGTGCCAAAAGGGAGCTCATGAAAGACGGATAAGATAATTTGCTATTAATATAAGTTGGTTATGCCAGAAAGTCTGGTAGAGAAAGTCCGCTAATGGTTGGGGTGTGAAATGAAAAAGTGTGCCAACAGGGCCGGGCGGAGCTGGGCAACAAATGCCCCTCCAACTATTTCAAAAGACGGTGCAATACTTGTCTGAATCCTAAACCAGATCAGTTTGCCCGCACATATCGTCCAACTCCCTGCGCAAGCGGTTCAGTTCATCTTCCAACTCTTGTCGGGCTTTTTCCGTTTCCTTGGGGGACATGGTGGGCGGATATTTGAACATTTTGCCGACCACCATCTTTATATGGGCAAAGGGCTTGGGAATCATGGTTAGATCCCAAGTTTTTCTAAGCACCCAGGCCCGGTCGGCCGACCACATGATGGTGACCAAGGGCAGCCCCGTGCGCCGGGCCAGGACGATCATGCCCTTTTTGGCCCGGTAGCGCGGCCCCCGCGGGCCGTCGGCCACGGTGGCGGCGCAGGTGGATCGTCCGCTTTTTAGCGCCTGGGCCATTTCATCCAGGGCCTCGCGGCCGCCGTGCAGGGAGGAGCCGCGCACCGGCACCCCGCCCATCCTTTCTACAAAGCGGGCCAGGTATTCGCCGTCCTTTGACCGGCTTATCATGATGGCCGGTTTCAGTTGGCCCATGTAATAGAGAAAGTAAACGGCGGTGCGGTGCCAAGTGGCGCCCACCGCCCGCAGACGCTTTGCCTTGATTGCAGCTAATATGCCTCTGTCCTGGAGCTCCACCCGGCAAGTGGCGAAAAGGGCCCTAAGCAACCAGGAACCCACCAAGGCAGCCAGCCAAAAGCCCAGGCGCTGGCCCAGGCTGTATTGTTTTTTATCCGCCACCTACAGACCCAGCTCGCCGCCAACTAAAATCACATGCAGGCGCTCGACGTCGGCTTGTTTGTGGATCACCACCGTGGCGTTGCATATGCGATCCGGGCTGTCGCAGTCGGCGCATTGGCCGGTTTGGGCGCAGGGGGTCTTGCGTCCCAGGCGCTTGGCGTTGGCGGGGGCCACGAAATGGCGGATGCGCTCCTGGGCGTAAGCCAGATTGGGCACGAGCTTGTTGCAGCCGGCCACCAGGATCACCTTCTTGGGGCCAAAGAGGATGGGCCCAACCCTGGTGCAGGAGGCGTCCACGAACACCAGTTCGCCCTGCTCGGTAATGGCATTCACCCCGGCGATGAAATAATCCGCGTGCAGGCCTTGGCGCAGGCGGGCCCCGGTTTCGGCCGGGCTGAGGTCTTTTTCAAAACGGTCGATCAGCTTTATGGGCGCCTGGCGCAGGGCCGGGATCACCCCGGTTTCAAATAAAGTCATGGAACCGCCCAAGGCCACGCTAGCGTCCGGCGGGATCATGTCCAGAACCTGCTTAGCCACTTGAGCGGGGTCGGGTGCAAAGCTAGCCTGTATGCGGTTATGCTTGAGCGCCTTGATGACTGCTTGGGCCCTGGTCTCGTAAAACCATCTGATATTCTGGTCCATGCTGGCTCCTTTGCCTAAAAGCATTGCTTGGGACTTAAAGATATAAATATCACGTGAACCGGGACAAGGCTAGAGTGGCCTGCTCCGGATCCTGGTCCGCCGGTTGCCAGGTGGTCTGCCATTTGTCCAAAGAACGGCTTTGCTTTAAAGTAAGGCGGGTAAAGATCATAAAAGCTATGGCTGAAACGCCGCCCACAAATTTGGGGCCTTGCGGGCAGCTAACCCAACCAGGATTTGCAAGGAGACACAGCAGTGGAACTGGAAGTGCTGTTCAGGGATGACAAGCAGGTGGAGGCCAGGTTTGAGGGCTTTACGGTGCTGGCGGATCAGCCCAAAGCAGAAGGAGGCTCAGGCGCGGCGCCTTGGCCCTTTGCCCTGTTTCTGGCGTCCCTGGCCACTTGCACCGCGTTCTACGTTCAGGGGTTTTGCCAAGTCCGGGAGATCGACCAGACCGGCATGAAGCTCCTCATGCGCACCTTTAGCGACTCCCAGGGAAAGCGCCTGGAGCGGGTGGAATTGGAGCTCAAACTGCCCCCGGGCTTTCCGGAGAAATACGAAAAGGCCATTGTGCGGGTGGCCAATCAATGCGCGGTGAAGAAGGCCATCCTGAACCCGCCCGAGATAGAGCTTCACGCCATACGCTAGAAAGTGGTAGGCAATCTGCGGGCATCTTCGGAAGACGCCTGCGAGGCCGACATGGGCGTCAACCTTGGAAATTAGGCAGCATCAGGGGGGGCCTGAATTGGATCCCCTTAGGTTACTCTTCTAGAATCCCCCCCACAGCCAAAACGCTACGGCCAAGGCCAAGCAACCAGCCAAGCCGCAAGCCATGAGCAAGAGACGCGAAGCCGCGCTCACATCGAACCTATCTGCCTGGCGGCCCTCCTGGTTGAGCCAGGGCTTGTTTTTAAGCGCTCCACCGTAATAACTGGGCCCGCCCAAACGAATCTCCAAGGCCCCGGCGCAGGCCGCCTCGGGCCAGCCCGCGTTGGGGCTGGTGTGTTTTGCGTGGTCCCGGCGCGTGGCGCGCCAGGCGCCAGAAACGTTCAGACCCACCAAAGCGGCCGCAGCTATCAAAAGCAAGGCGCTTAAGCGGGCGGGCAGCCAGCCGGCCGCGTCGTCCAGCCGCGCAGCGCACCAGCCCAACTGGGCGTAGCGCTGGTTCCTGTAGCCCACCATGGAGTCCATGGTGTTGACGGCCTTGTAGGCCACGGCCCCCACCGGCCCCAGCAGAGCCAGGTAAAAAAGCGGCGCGATCACGCCGTCGTTCAGGTTTTCGGCCATGGTTTCGATGAGCGCCCGCCGCACTCCGGCCTCATCCAAGACCGCGGTGTCGCGGCCTACGATCATGGCTAGGCGCCTGCGGGCGAGGGCCAAGTCGCCGGCCTCCAGAGGCCGGGCCACGGCTCTGGCTTCGCGCCACAGTTGGCCCGCGGCCAGGCATTGCCAAGCCAAGAGAGCAGACATGAGCCACCCCAAGGGCGCCCACAACGCCGCGGCCAAGGCCAAAAGCGCCCAGGCAGCCAGAGCCGAGCCGCCCACCACGGCAAACACCAAAAGCACGCCGGCCAGGCGCAGGGAGCCAGGAAGCGCCGCCCGCAGGCGGCCTTCCAAGCGTTCCACGGTCCAGCCCATTAGCCGCACCAGGTGGGGCCAGGTCGGCGGGTCGCCTATGAGCGCGTCAGCAACGAAGGCCAGAACTAATACCACCGCGTTGAACAAAACAGCCGCCTCCGGCGTTAGGGGTCCGGGGCATGTATAGCATGGCTGGTCTCAGTCGGCCAACACCTCCACCGCACCCATGGGTGCCTGCACTTGGTTGGGCCGGTAGCGGTACAGGGTCAGCTTCAGTTGGTTTCCCAGCACCCGCGCAATCAGGTAGTTGTATTCCTCCAAGCGCGGCGAGGAGCCCCAGTAGAGCTCCGGGGGATAGCCGGGAGGCGGCTGGGAATGGAATTTTTGAGGAGCGCCGCCGCCACCCAAAACCATGTAGCGCACCCCGTCCACCCGGTAGAGTTCGGTGGTGTGCACGTGACCATTGAACACGGTGATGGAAAGATCCTTGGCAAAGGGCGCGATGATACGGTGGGGGTTCCATTTTTCGGGCAAAGGCCCGTGCCCGGTGATGCAAAATGATGGCTTGTGGTAGACGATAAAAACCTGGCGCGCCTTTTCGGTTTTGGCCTGCTGGAGCCAACCGGAGAGAGCGGCCATCTGCTTTTCAAAATCGGGTTTCTTGGCCCACCAGCCCACGCCCAGCTTGGTGTTGTACCCGCCCGAATCCAGGAATATGAAGCGGCAGCCCGCGTGGCTGAAGGAATAGATGCGGTTTTCGGCGGAGAATCCCATTTGCGTCAAATAGGGCAGGGTGGTCATAACGCCCCGCAAATCCTCATCCAGCCAAGTCTCGTGATTGCCCAGCGCCAAGAAAAACCTGCCCGGCAATCCTAGGGCTTGGTCGGCCGGGGGAAGCTTGGCCAGGAGTTCATCCTGCAATTGCTGCCAATAGGGGCTTTGGTCCAGGGATTGGCCCTGGCCTCCCCAAATAAGCAAATCTCCGGTGTGCAAGCAAAAATCGGGATGTTCATTTTCAGAATCCAGGCTGGGATTGAAGGCGGCCGCCACGCGTGCCATCACCCACTTGCGGCCGCTGGCTCGCATGATCACCCGCTGCTGGGCACCGTCGCCCTCCAAGATTAATTGCGGCCAGCCGTCGCGGTAGACCGCGGTGTAAGACGGCTTGCCGGCGCGGCCTTCACTATGCAAGCTGGTCAATTGGCCGCTGATGGGGTCGAAAGTCAACTCCGGCGACTTCCTATAGCGTTCCTTCAATAACGATTTGATGTCCGCTTCCTGTTGCGCGCCAGCCGGCACGAATACCTCACCCCGCGTATCGCCAAGCACCACGAATGAAAAATCGGGCTGAGCCCTATGCGCGCACCCGGAAGCCGACAGAATAATGCAGGCAAAGAGCACAAAAACAGCCGTCAGGGCAAAAAGACGCTTGGTACTTATCTTTGGCCTAAAATACATTTTTGAACTCCGGTTAGGGGGTGCGATTAATAATATTTTGAAGCGTTATGATCGCAGATGCAATTTTTGCGATTTAATTTTACGCCATCAAAATGGTTATACCCATTAACTGGCCAATGACAGAAGCATTATTTGTTAAGGAGAAGGATCATAATTGATTTTAAAATATACCAAGAAGGATTCCAAACTAATAAATAATTTAACTTATCTGTTTAGATAGCATTGCTTAATTGTTTTAGCGCTTGACTATTAACAGGGCCGCCTTTATACAGTTAGTTCATATTGTTTATAGCTGAAAACAAATAAAGAGGAGTGTTGGAATGTCTCGGGCTTCGCGTTGGAGCAAAGAGCAGCGCGCCAAACTTTGGGCTTTGGTGCGTAAAGGTGTGGCTGAGCAGGGAACCCGCGAACAATTCACCACTAATAATGGTAAAGGCCAAGATCGCGCCATGACGGCAGTGGAGTTTGCCCAACAGCTATAGCAGGCGATGGTGGAAGCCGGCGAGATCAAGCAGGTAACTCCAGTAAAGAAAGCCGCTGTAAAAAGCGAATATGAAGTTACGCGCACCGGGAGGTTAGCCATAAATGATTTTGCTGAGATCACAGGAGCTAAGTCAGCCTAAATCTTTATAGTGGAAAATCCGCACGGCCATTCAAAAAAATGGCGCATGGTGCCGGTCGCCAAGTAGGTATTGGTTAGTCTTATCTTTTAGGATGGCGTCTTATCACCAGGGTTATTAACAAAACCACTTGATAATCCTGTTGACGGTTGCATCTTAGGTGTCAGGCCCCCGTGAGGCTTGGTTTTCAGCTTTTACCAAAAACTCTCCCCAAAGGATTCGCATGCCAAAGCCATCCCGCTTGATGCGTCTCTTATACGCCGGCGTCTGCAGCCTGGGGGTGGGGTTGCTGCCTGGCCCCCGCGGAACCTATGGCTCGGCGCTGACCCTGACCGCGGCTCTGGCCTGGCTGGGTACGGGTGGCGCGCCGTTAACGGGTTGGCCTTTTTTTGTCGTATTAGTCTGCTTGTTCGCCCTGGCCGTGGTTTTCAGTCACATGGCTGAGAGGCGCAATATCTTCGGCGACGAATCCGACCCCGGCCAGATCGTAATAGATGAGGCGGTGGGCATGTTGATCGCGCTCTGGGGCCAAGCTGCGCCCATAGCCTGGTGGCAGGCAGGGCTGGCCTTTGTAGCCTTCAGGTTTTTCGATATAGCAAAACCCTGGCCGGTGAACTCCGCCCAGCGGTTACCCGGCGGCTGGGGAGTGGTGCTGGACGATGTCCTGGCCGGGGGCTACGCCCTGGGCGTGGTGGCGCTGGCTAACTGGCTGGCGGCAGGTTAGGGCCGCGCCGTCCGCAAAGGCTCAGTTGCGCAAGGAACTTTTTTTCTGGCAGGACGGGCAGGTGCCCAGCACCTCTAGGCGGTGGCCGCTGGAGATATAGCCATGCTCGGCGGCCACCCGCGCTTCCAAATCATCCAAGACGGGCTCATGAAATTCCACCACTTCGCCGCAATTCTGGCAGCGCAAGTGGCAGTGATGCTCGTGTCCATAGGTGTGCTCGTAACGGGTCTGGCCGGAATCCTGGAATACCTCCGAGATCAAACCGGCTTCGATCAAAAGCGGGATGGTGCGGTAGAGAGAGGCCCGGCTGATGGCGCGTTTTTGGCGCAAGCCTAAATAGAGTTCATCAACCGTGAAGTGATCGTGGCGCGAGAATATTTCCCGAACTATGGACTCGCGCTCCGGGGTGAAGCGAAGGCCGTGCTGCTGTAAGTAGTCGCGTAATACTTCCAGTTCCGAACTCAAGGCACTAGCTCCCTTGCTAAGGCCTGGCGCAGCATCTGCTCATGCATCACAACCTATTGCCTGGCGGCCGGCCTGTCAAGCTGTCCTCCGGCCGCCCGCGAAGCCCCGCCGCCTCTGCCTGCCAGGGCGGTGCCGTGCAAAAACTGGGAGGCGGTCACCATGCGCGCCTCTTTTTTAAGGCGCGGCGCGAATTCACTAAGCGCCTGGATGGTGGCTTGGTGAGGGTGGCCGATGGCTACCACCTGAGAACCTCGCTTGGCCAGGGATAGGATGCGCTGCAACTGGCGGCGTATGGCCGGCAGGGTATGATCGTGGTCCAAAAAAATGGTGCGCCGGGCCGCGGTCAGGCCCATGGTCCGGGCCATGGCATAGGCTCGGGAGTTGGCCGAGGTCATGCTGTCAATGAAGAACATGCCTTTTTCGCTTAGCACCTGCATTACAGGCCTTAACGCCTCGCCATGCTCGGTGAAGCGCGAACCCATGTGGTTGTTGGCGCCCTTGGCCCCCGGTACGCTGGCCAAATCGTCCAGGGTGGTCTGCCGGAGCTGGTCCGGAGTCATGCTGGTTAACAAGGCGCCCGGCCCGGGTTTGAGGTCCGGGTAGCCGCGCGGTTCCATGGGCAGGTGCAGCATTACTTCCAAACCCTGTTTGCGCGCCAACTGGGCGATCTTCCGGCCATGTGGGGAATGGGGCAATATGGATAAGGTCAGGGGCAATCCCAGGTTTATCAGTTCTTTGGCCTGCCCTAGCTGATAGCCGATGTCGTCGATGATGATGGCCAGGCGCGGACCCACCGGAGAGGGCGCGGCCGGAGGCGCTGGCGGGGCGGCCGGCGGAGAGGGCGCGGGCTTTGGTAAGTGCCTGCCCGACTCCAGCAGCACTTTGTGGGTCAGGCGGCCTGCCAAGCTCAGGGAAAACTCGCGGCCGTGACCGTTGAAGCGCCAAACTCCCTTGGCCTTGGTGCCAGCCAAACTTTTCTCCAGGGTGGCGGCGGCTTGGTCCAATGATATATCGGGCGGCAGCTGGGCTTTGATGAGGCTGACTTCGCCGTCAGGGCCGTGGGCTAGGGCCAGGTGGGTGTCTTGGGGCGACACGCCGGTTTGGCGCAAGGCGGTGAAAATCGCCTCGTCCACCATGCTCAGGTCGGGCTGGGCCTTGGGCATGCTTTTGGGCAGAGGCTCTTCATAGACAATGGATCCGCCGGCCGGCTCTTTGCCGTTCATAAAGGCGGTTGATGGCTGATAGGAAGAATCCGGAGCTTGGCTCCACAGGAAAAGCAGAACCAGCGCCGCCAGCGCGGCTGCGCCCCAAAAAATTAATCCCCAGCGTTTGGCCGGCATGATGGAGCGGGTAAGGCCTTTACGGCGGCTCTTGGCGGCGGTCTTTTTGCGGGGCGCTGCCTTGCGTCGCGTCGCTGGGGACCGGCTTTTTTGCTTGCCGCTGCGGGTGCCGGATGCCATGCCACTATCCTGCGCCTGGTCAGCGCGTTGATCGCTCTGGTTATCGCTTAGATTGGCGCCAGGCTTTTCGGCCCCCTCGGTTTTCCCGGCGGCTGGCTGCAACCCAGCTGCCCGCGCGGCGCGTTTGCCGGGTTTGCGGGGGCTTTGCTTTGCAGCGTCGGAGCCGAAAAGCTCGCCCTGGGAGCCGCGAGGCACGGTACTTATTGGACGGCGGCGCGCTTGGGCTGGGAAACGCCGCTCTTGACGACCTTCTCGAATACCTTCCAGGCCTTCAAGAGGTCCAAGGCCCTGATTAGCTGATTGTCTCTAGTCAGCCGTTCCTTGGGCATGTATAGCTTGTCTTCGCCGTTTTTCTTTCCGCCAGCCTTGGCTTCGGCGGAATCCTTATCTTCCTCAGCCGGCATGGCACCGGTGAGGTCTTTTTCCCTGATGCCTTGAGCCGGCTTCTGATCTTTTTCTTTTTCAGGCGGAGCCACAAACGCCACCACCACATCGGGTTCGATTCCCTTGGCCTGAATGGCCCGGCCGCTGGGGGTGTAATAGCGGGCCGTGGTGAGCCTGAGAGCGCCCTTGTCCTCCAGGGGAATGATGGTCTGCACCGATCCCTTGCCAAAGGACATAGTGCCCAGGATCACCGCCCGGTTGTGATCTTGCAGCGCGCCGGCCACGATCTCGCTGGCGCTGGCCGAGCCGTTATTAATGAGACAAATGATGGGATAGGTGCCCGCGGTTTGATTGGGAGTCGCCTTGAAAACCATGTCCTGGCTGGGCAGCCTGCCCTTGGTGGAGACAATAACCCCGCTGGTCAGGAATTGGTCGGCCACGCTTATGGCCTCCTGCAGAAGCCCGCCGGGATCGTTGCGCAAATCCAAAACCAGGCCCTTGAGGGGGATTTTCTGGCTCTGCAGGGTGTTAAGCGCCTTGATCAGATGCTCGGTGGTGTCCTCTTGGAAGTTGGAGATCCTTACGTAGCCATAGCCGTCTTCCAAGAGGAAGAAGCGTACGCTGCGCAGGGGGATCAGGTCGCGGGTGATGCTTAGGTCCAGGAGTTTGCCCGCGCCCTCGCGCAGCATGGTAAGCACCACCTTGGAGCCTCTCTGCCCGCGAATGGCTTTGACCGCGTCCATGAGACTCATGCCCTTGGTGAGCTTGCCGTCGATCTTGATGATACGGTCGCCCGCATGAACCCCCGCCTTATAGGCAGGAGTGCCCTCGATAGGCGAAACCACGGTTAAGACGCCGTCGCGCATGGTGATTTCGATGCCTACGCCGCTGAAGCTGCCTTTGGTCTCAACCTGCAGGTCCTTGTATTCCTCAGGCGTGAGGTAGGCCGAGTGGGGGTCCAGGCTGGACACCATGCCCTTGACTGCCTCGGTAATCAACTCGTCGGCGGATTTTTTTTCAACGTATTTGCGCTGAATTTCGGAAAGCACTTCAGTGAAGATGCGCATGCGGCGGTATTCTTCATCGCTGGCCGCCTTGGCGCCGGGTTGCAGGGTGACCACCGAGATCGCGACCGCGGTGAAAAGCATAACGGCCAGGAACACTAAGAAACTCTTTCGCAAGCCAGCGCGCATCGATGCCTCCCGTTGCACATAGGGCGATAAACTGCAATAGTCTATCCTTAATTTGTGCGCATTTCAACAGGCTTAAGGCCTCAAATCCGTTAAAAAACCGCCCCCCGGCCCGGCATGAGGCGATTTCTTTTCGTCAAGAGTTCAGCGACACCTAAAATGTGTCCTAAGGATCGGAAAAATTTGGGGCTTACTTTAATTATTGGCAGCTCTGATTGTCACGAGTATGTGATAATTAGTTGCATGATTGCAATTAGGGTTTATCTCGCAATGAACTCTTGGGGGGCTCCATGAAAACCTGCAAAACCTCAAAATACATCCTGTCCGCTTTGTTGCTGTGCGGGTTGGTTGCCAGCCAGCCGGCGGCTATCTTGGCAAATGAGTTCGATACCAGGGTAATAGGCGGCGAGCGCGCCGCCCAAGGGGCCTGGCCTTGGATGGCAGGGCTCATAGACAAAAATGGGAGCCCTTTCAGAAGCCATTTTTGCGGAGGCAGCCTCATCAGCCCCACCTGGGTGCTTACTGCGGCCCATTGCGTGGAGGGTGAAAGCCGACCTTCTGATATCCACGTGGTCCTGGGGCTTACGGATTTAAGCGCGCCCGAGGCGGGATATGAGCGCATTCCGGTTCTGCGCATCATTTCGCACCCCGGTTTTGAGCAAGATGTCGGTGATAACGACATCGCCCTGCTTGAGTTGAGCCGGGCCTCAGACCAAACGCCGCTGGCGGGGCTTATTGATTCGGGAAACCAAAGTACCCTGGCCGGCCCAGGAAGGCTGGCCACGGTAATCGGCTGGGGCTCCACCGATCCCAGGGGCGATAGCTCCACCAGGTGGCTAATGCAGGCCGAGGTTCCCATCACCAGCCAGGATACCTGCGAGCGGGCCTTTCCCGGCGAGATAGACCAAACCATGCTTTGCGCCGGCTACACTCAAGGCGGCAAGGACGCCTGCAGCGGGGACAGCGGCGGCCCCCTGGTGGTACCCGATGGCAAGGGCGGCTATGCCCAGGCGGGTATCGTCAGCTGGGGCGCCGCCACCTGCGCCAAAGCCGGCGAGTATGGCGTATACAGCCGCGTGGCCGCCAACCGTGAGTGGATCGCCCAGTATGTGAAATAGCGGCTGACTGTAAGTAATGATCCCGGGGCAAACGCTTTTATGCCCAAGCCAGCTTTGTATCGGGAAGTGCGGATGAATGGATGCTAGAAGGCGCTGTTTTGTCCGGTCGTTTCCCTTAAAGAGAATTAGGGTCGTTTCAGTGGCGATCGGCGGCCAGGAAGACGGCCGGCTTTAGGGCTTGAGCCGCAGCCAGCTAAGCGGATTGACCGGGCGGGTTCCCCGGCGTACTTCCAGATATAGCCGGCCCGCCCCGTCCACCGCGCCCACCACCTGGCCCGCAGCGCACGCCATGCCTTTTTCCACGCTTAAGGTGCCCAGGTGGGCCAATACGGTGTGCACCCGCTGACCGTGGTCCAGCACCACCACCCGGCCATAGCCGTTCAAGGTAGCGGCGTAAACCACGGTGCCTGCCCAAGGCGCGCGAACCGGCGCGCCGGGCCGGGTCTCCATCACCACGCCCCTGCGGTTCGGCCCGGCCCGGCCCACAATCCGGCCCTCCACCGGCGGCGACAGCGAGCCGCGCGCTTTCAGTACATCGGCGGAGGGTGCCTGTTGGGGTTCTTGCTTGCGAGGCGATTTCTCTAAGGGCGGCGGGGCTCCTGGCAGGGCGAAGGTGCGGGCCAGGCGGGTTTCGGCCTCGGTGAGCGCGGCAATGGAAACCTCCAGCCGTTTTTCCTGATCCGACAACTCGGCAAGAAGCGTCTTGCGGTCTTCCTGCATTTTGGCCAAGCGCCGAGCAAGCTCGGCCTGCTGGGCTTTTACTTCAGCCAGCTCGTTTTGGCGGAACGCCAAATCGGTCTTTAACGCGGCCAACTCGGCGCGGCGCTGGATAAGGGCATCCAAACGGCGGCGGTCCATGGCCAGGATCCGGTCCAGGGTTTGGGCGCGGAAGAGAGCGTCGGAGAAATCCTGAGACGTGGCCCATAGCGCGGCGCTGGCATCGGGGCCATGCAGATAAAGAGCCCTGAGACGCGTATGATAATTGGTCTCTTGTATCTCCAAGAGGCGGGCCATGCCGGCCTGCTGCAATTCCACCGCGGTCAAACGTTTTTCAAGTACCGGCGCCTGGGCCTCCAGTTCCACTGCCTTGGCTATGGCCTCCCCCCGCTGCTGGGCCAGCCTGGTCAGTTCCTGGCGGGCGCTGGCGATGCTGCGCTTGATCTGATCATGGTGGTCCAAAAGCACCACCAGGCGTTGCCTTAGCTCTTGGCGGGCGCTGTAAGGCGAGTCATTGCCATTGAATCCCAGGGCGGCCGAAGGCGCGAGAGCCAGGACCAGGAGCAGGGCCAGCGGCGATAGGAACCTGATAGCCATCACCATGCCCTTGGTTGCAGCGCCCGGCCCACGCCCAGCCAGGAGCCCGCCAGCCCTGCGGCCAAAGAGGCCAGCACAAAAGGAGGCACCAGCATGGGCCTGAATTGCAGGAGCTCCGCCATCTGCAAGCCAAGGGGCAGGGATAGGGGAGCCGAGAAAAAGGCCAAAAGCCCGCGTACCAAGAGCAAGGCCAAGAAGGCAGCGGCCAGACACTGCAGGGCGGTCTCCCAAAGAAAGGGCCGCCGCATATAGCCCGTGGTGGCGCCCACCAAGGCCATGATCTCCAACTCCTCGCGGCGTACGTACACCGCCAAACGCACGGTGTTGGCCACCACCAGCACCACCCCGGCCAAGAG
>CAZDRW010000036.1:0-12897 GCA_964507555.1 uncultured Desulfarculaceae bacterium | reverse complement strand
AATGATGCGGCCGGGCATGGCTCCGATATAGGTGCGCCGGTGCCCGCGAATCTCCGCCTCGTCGCGCACGCCGCCCAAGGAGATGCGCACGAACTTGCGGCCCATGGCCCGGGCGATGGAGCGGCCCAAAGAGGTCTTGCCCACTCCCGGCGGACCGATGAAGCAAAGGATAGGTCCCTTCATCTTGGGATTCAGCTTGCGCACCGCCAGGTATTCCAAGATGCGCTCCTTGATCTTTTCCAGATCATAGTGGTCCTCATCCAGGATGCGCTTGGCCCGGGGGATGTCCAGCTTGTCGCGGCTGGTTTTGGACCAGGGCAGGTCCACGATCCAATCCAGGTAGGTGCGCACTATGGTGGCCTCGGCCGCCTCCGGCTGCATCATCTCCAAGCGGCTCAGTTGTTTAAAGGCTTCCTGTTTCGCCTCCGCCGGCAGACCAAGCTTATCAAGGGCTACTTTCAGATCAGCCAGTTCCTGGTGCCGCTCCTCGGCGTCCCCCAATTCCCGGCGGATGGCCCTGAGCTGTTCGCGAAGATAGTACTCCCTTTGGCTTTTGGACATCTCTTCTTGGGCTTCGGACTGTATGCGGGCCTGCAGATTGGAGACCTCCAACTCCTTGCCCAGATACCCGTGCACCAAGGTCAGCCGGCCCACAGGATCGCCCTCTTCCAGGATTTTCTGACTTTCGGCCATATCCAAACGGAGGTTGGAAGCCACCAGATCGGCCAGGCGGCCTGGCTCATCCACGGAGCTTAAAATTGCCACCACATCGCCGGAAAGCAATCCTCGCAAGGCCAGAATCTTCTCGGAAGCCTCGCGCACGTTGCGCATGAGAGCCTCGGTGGTAACGTTGATTTCTTGTTCTTCCTCACCCTCCTCACCCTCGTCCAAAGGCTCGACGCGGACTTCGTAATAGGGCGTCTCCTTTTCCCAGCCGGTGATCCGGCCTCTGGTGACTCCTTGCACCAACACTTTAAGCCGTCCGTCCGGCAGTTTGAGTTGACGCATCACCATGCCCATGGTGCCCACTTCGTAAAGGTCGTCCGGTTCGGGCTGGTCGACGCCGGGGTCCCGCTGAGCGGCCAGGAACACCATTTGATCGCGATCCATGGCCTCGTCAACCGCTGCCACCGAGCCTTCACGGGCAACAAACAGGGGCAATATCATATAGGGGAACACCACCACGTCCCGCACCGGCAAAAGCGGCAAGGTCTCGGGTAACGGGGTTTCCTCCATGTCGTCGGAGGAGATATCGGAATCAAGGCGGTCGGGGTTCTGCTCCATGGCTGCTCCCGCGCCCCGGGTGCGACACCCGTTAGCGCCCGCAATTAGTTATAAATATTTGAACAGTAACTATAGTTTTTCATCCTATCAGATGCCCGGTCACTGCTCAACAGTGCCCATACTTAACGCTAGGCCAACAAATCGAGCTGACAACCTAGCCGCCTGGCACCGCAGTCGATGCTTGACAATACCGGCTTCAAGTAGGATAAATGAGCCAAAGTCGGCGCCTAACCAGGGCTTAATAGGGAAGACGGTGCGAATCCGTCGCGGTCCCGCCGCTGTAACCGGTGACAAAGGCCGCTGGGTCAAGAAGACCCAGCCACTGCTTCTGAAGAGTGGGAAGGCGTGGCCTGAGTACGATCCGGGAGCCAGAAGACCTGCCGGCCATATTTAGGTCCATAGTCTCCGGCGAGGAACCGGTAGGGCGCTTTTGACGTCCCGGCAGGACCAACCCCGGGGTGATGAAGAAAGCGGGATGCAATCCCCCCAGACCATAATCAGGTCGGGGGGTATTTTATTTTTGGACAACTAAAAGCGAGTATTAAATGGCTGCCAAGCTTGCCCATATCCTTTTTCCCGTATTAATGGCTTTAAGTATAGCCGGCAGCGCCTCCGCTGCCGGCCAGCCTCCCAGCGCCGAATCGGTTCGCCAGCAGGCTGACAAAGCCGTGCGGGTGCGGATCGACACCCAAAAAAAAGTCGAGGCTCTGTCGGCCCAAGAGGCCGATTTGGCGCAAGCGGTCGAAACCCGCTCGCGTGAGGTCACCCTGCTCACCCGCCAATTAGAAAAGACCGAGGCCTATTTAAAAGACCAGCGCCAAAAATTGGCTGAAATGCAGCGCCGCCAAAAGGAGCTGGCCCGCATCAAGGCCGAGCTGGAACCGTTTCTGGACCAAACTTTCGGGCAGCTTGCCGGCTTTGTGGGAACCGACTTGCCATTTCTGGCCGGCGAACGCTCCGAGCGCCTAGCCTCGCTGCAGAGCCTCCTGAACAATTTCGACGCCTCGCTTCCTCAAAAAACCAGACGCCTCTTGGAAACCTTGGAGATTGAGGCCCGTTACGGCGCCAGCGCCCAAGCCGACGAAGGTGAGATTGAGATTGGGGGCCGGCGTATGAGAGTGCGCACTCTCCGCATAGGCCGCCTGGGCCTTTTCGCCATCAGCCCGGATGGGACCCAGGCCTGGCGCTATGACAGCAAGGCGGGGAACTATGAGTCGGTGGATAGCTACAGCAGCGAACTGAGCCAGGCCGCTGACATCGCCCAACGGCACAGGGTGGCTACTCTGGTGGAAGTGCCGCTGGGCACCCTGGGCAAAGGGGAGGCCAAACCATGAAGCGTTTATGGTTCATGGCTTCCTTGGCTGCGGCTTTGCTCGCCTTTGCTTGTCCTGCGCTCGCGGCTGAGTTCCCGGCCGTGGCCAATGAGGTGGCCAACGATCTGGCTGCGGCCAAGTCGGAACAGACCCAGGAGATTGCCCAGCGCGCGCAGCGCGTCGCCAAGCTGCAAACAGAACTCAAAGCCTTGCAGGCCCAAGAAGCGACCCAACGGGCGGCCTTGAGCAAAGCCCGCCAGGAGCTGACTAAAGTCAGTCAAGAAAAGGCCGATTTGGGACGCGTCCTTAGCCAGGAGCAGGGCAACCTCAAGGAGTTGGCCGGCTTGGTGAGGGCCAGTGCGCGGGAGTTGTTAAGCTTGGCCGAGACTTCGCCCACCACCGCGTCCCAGCCTGACCGCCTCGAAACGCTACGCTCGTATTTGAACAAGAGCCGCTTTCCGGGCTTGGAGGACATCCGGCGCCTCATCGAGCTTTACTTCGCCTATCTTGGCGAAAGCCGCCGCATATCTGTCCGGCAAGGCTCTTTTGTGGATCGCGCGGGTAGCGCCACCGAAGGACGTATTCTCACCTTGGGGCCCTTCACCGCCGCCTATGAAAAAAACGGCGAGGCGGGATATTTGGTCATGGGTCCGGCCACGGGTCGCCTGCTGGCAGTGGGAGGCGAACCCGCTTGGGGCGTGCGCCGCGGGCTGCGGGCCTATATGGCCGGCGAGTCCATTGCCGCGCCCATGGATATCACCGGCGGCGCGGCCTTGAAACAATTATCGCACGCCGAAAGCACCTGGGAGATGCTGCTATCCGGCGGGCCTTTGGTCTGGCCCATCCTGCTGGTGGGATTGATCTCCTTGCTTTTGATCGTTGAACGTTTGGGCTTTTTGCGCATGGTTCGGGCCAATACCGACCAACTCATGGGCCGGGTGAACCAGTTGGTGCAATCCGGCGACTTTTCAGGAGCCCTGGCCGCGGCGGACAGCCAAGCGGGAAAACCCACCAGCAACGTGATCAAGGCCGGCCTGGCTTTGCGGGGCTGCGCGGCCGAGGTGATTGAAAACGGGCTCACCGAAGCCATGCTCAAAGAACTGCCCCGCCTGGAGCGTTTTTTGACCGGGCTTAAAGTCATGGCCGCGGTGGCGCCCTTGCTGGGGCTGTTGGGCACAGTGACCGGCATGATCAATACCTTCCAAGTCATCACGGTGCACGGCACCGGCGATCCCCGCCTCATGGCCGGCGGCATCAGCGAGGCGCTCATCACTACCCAGCTAGGCCTGGCCGTGGCCATTCCGGTGTTAGTGGCCGCCGCGCTGCTTTCTCGCAAAGCTCAGCGCATCGCCTCTGACATGGAAGAAAAGGCCGTGGC
The DNA here is from genome assembly GCA_964507555.1 of uncultured Desulfarculaceae bacterium. Taxonomy (GTDB): domain Bacteria; phylum Desulfobacterota; class Desulfarculia; order Desulfarculales; family Desulfarculaceae; genus Desulfocarbo. Next base: position 8,922 of record CAZDRW010000036.1, on the reverse strand, counting down.
CATGAGCGCAGCACTTATTCAAGAAGGCAGCACGCCGTGAGTTGGTTTTTAAAGGCTTGGGAACTGGTGCAGGCCGGCGGTCCGGTGATGTGGCCGCTTATGTTCCTTTCGCTTTGGCTCTGGTCCCTGGTCCTGGTCAAGCTGCTTTGGTTATGGGAAGCCGGCCGCGAAGGCTTGGAACTGCCTGAAGCGGTCAACCACCTGCGGACCGGCATGCTGCCCAGGCCCCATGGCCCCCGGAGCAGGGCGCTGGCCATATTCATGGCGCTACGCTGCGGCCACGCGAAGAGCGACCTGCTCTGGTGGGAGGTGGCCGTGCGCCGTCAGGGGCCGCGGTTGTGGAGGCACGTTAACACCGTCCTGGTGCTGGCCGCGGTGGCGCCCTTGCTGGGCCTTTTGGGTACGGTGACCGGCATGATAGACACCTTCCAAGTCATCCGCTTCTTTGGGACCAGCAACGCCCAGGCTCTTTCCGCCGGAATCAGCCAGGCCTTAATCACCACCCAAACCGGACTCCTGGTAGCCATCCCCGGCCTGTTCGCCGGCTATTTCCTGCGCCGCCAGACCCGGAAACTCCAGCAAAGCCTTGATTCTTTTCAGCAAGGCCTTGACCGTTGGTTAAAGTCATCGGAGGCCACGCAATGCTGCGTCTAAGAAGCAGGCTTTCGTCCGCCAACCATTCAGGCGCCGAGGAGCCTGAAATCAACATGGCTCCCTTGATCGACATGGTCTTCATCCTGTTGATCTTCTTTCTGGTCACTACCAGCTTTGTGCGCGAATCCGGCGTAAACGTGGAAAGGCCCATGGCCTCCACCGCCCAAGCCAAGGAAAAAGGCGCGCTCATGATAGGGGTGCGCACAGACGGCACCCTCTTCATCGATCGCCGGCAGGTGGACCTGCGCAGCGTGCGCGGCCTGGTGGAGCGCTTTTTGGCCGAGGACCCCAAGGGCGCCGTCATCATCGTGGCGGACCGCGCCAGCGCCACGGGACGGGTTATCGAGGTGCTTGATCAAGCCCGCCTGGCCGGGGCCAAAGACGTGGCGGTGGCCGCACGGAGGCCAGGCTCTTGAGCGCCGCGCTACCCAGTTTTGGTTCGGTCCGCCAGCGCTGGCTCCTGGCCGTTGCCGCCGCCCTGTGCATCAATTTGCTGATCTTCGGATCAATGTCGCTTCTTTCCCGCCAGTTGGTCAAAAGAGACCTGGGTGATCTTCATCCCGTGCGTGTGTTCATGCCTCCGCCCGCGCCGCCGCAGGAAGAGGACAAACCGCCGCCCAAGACCGAATTAACCCCCCTGGAGGTACAGCCCCTGCAAACACCGCCGGTGGAGTTGGAACGGCCCAAACTGGATTACGAAGTGAATCCCCGTTTGGGGTTGGGGTTGGCGCTGCCTGCTCCCGGCCCAGTCCGCTACGAGATGGGCCAGGTGGACCGGGCGCCCATGATCGCCTCCCAACTCCCGCCGCCTTATCCTTACTCAGCCCGGCGCAGAGGCATCGAGGGTGCGGTGCAGGTTCGCTTCTTGGTGGATGAGCAGGGTCGGGTGCAGCACTTGGAGATAACGAAAGCCCAACCTTCCGGCGTGTTCGAGGAATCCGTGCTGCGCACCGTGCCGCGCTGGCGTTTTCAACCTGGCCGTAAAGACGGTCAAGCGGTGGCCACCTGGGTTGAGACCACCGTTCGCTTCAAGCTGGAGGACCGATGAGGCTTGCCACTCTAGCCGTATTGTTTGCGTTGCTTTTAACGCCTCAGCTTGCCATGGCTCAAGATTGTTCGGGCGCCGGGGATTCCGCGCCCGGTCCGGCCTTGCACCGTACTCTTTACGAGATCCAGAAACTCATGGATGGCGGCAAGCTGGACATGGCTGCCCGGAATCTCGCCCAATACGCGCAGGACCATCCCGATGAAAAACATTACCTGCTGCCTTTTACGCAGGGCGTGGTGGCGTATCAGCTAAAACAGCATAAAGCGGCTGGCCGCTTCTTTTCCCGCGCTACAACGGCCAACCCATGCTACGCGCCAGCTTGGCGTAATTTTGCCGTGGTGCTTTTCGAGCAAGGCAAGGCCGTCCAAGCCGCTGATTCGATGCTGCGCGCTCATGGCTTGACCAAACCGCCGGACGGCAACATCCAATACGAGGCAGCGGCTTTATGCCTGGCCGCCCAGCAGCCGGCCCGCGCGTTGCCCTTGCTAAAGGACTTGGCCAACCGGCCCAAGCCCAAAAAGGATTGGCTCAAGGCCTTGGTCCAAGCTTATCTTTTACTGAAACAGCCCGCGCAGGCCGAGCCGGTGTTGAAAAGGCTTCTAGCACAGCAGCCTGCCGATGCAGCCCTTTGGCGGCTCTTAGCCGTGATCGGCCAGGAGCGAAACGATCCGGCAGCGGCGGCGGCGGCCCTCAGCATCGCTTATCGCTTGGCTCCCCCCAAGGTCGAAGGCTGGCGCCGTTTGGCCGATCTATATCTGGCCGCCGGCGCCCCCGCCGAAGCAGTGGTTTTTTATAAACGCTCATTCGGGGCCAACCCGCAAGCCAAAGATTTGGATCTGATTGCCCGGGTTTATATTGAGGCCCGCGACTTCCCGGCCGCCTTGGCGACAGCCCAGGCCGCGGTTAAAGCCGCCCCCACCGCCAAACGTTGGGCCCGGCTGGGTGAGATACACCTTCAGTCCAGGAGCTATGCTCCAGCCCTCGAGGCTTTCAGCCGGGCCGCCAAGTTGGGGGGCGGTCGGGGACGTTATGCCCTTTTAGCCGGCCAGTGCGCCATGCAATTGGAACGCTATGAAGAAGCGCTCAACGCTCTGCGCCTGGCCAGGTCCGAAGCCAAGCAAGGCAGCCGCATTGCAAAAACTGCGACAAAATCCTTGCAAGAGTTGGAGCACTTCCTTAAATCCCGCCAAGAGGGCTAGCCGGCAGAGCGGCTCTCGCTTATAAAATCATATCTCGATAACGGAGGTGGGTTGATCTTGACTGGCCACCGACAAATTGGCCCGTGATTCCAGGCGCGCCATGGCTGCTTCGGTTTCGGCCTTGGCAAGCTCGGGCGTATTGTTGGTTTCCGAAAGATGCGCCAGCAGCACTTCGCGCAACTGATCATGATGCAGCTTGCTCAGCAGGGCGGCCCCTTCTTGGTTGGAGAGATGCCCATGGCGCGAACGCACCCGCTGTTTCAGCCACTCTTGATAGGGTCCGTTATTCAACATCTGCGGATCGTGATTGGATTCCAGCACCAGGGCGTGGCACCCGGCCAGACGCGTTTCCACCAGGCGGGTGGCCCAACCCAGGTCGGTGCAAATTCCCAAACGGGCTGCACCGGCTTGCACCACCAACCCCACCGGGTCGGCCGCATCATGGGGAATGCTGAAAGGAGTTATCTGCAAATCTCCCAACTCAAAGCACCTGCCCGCCTCAATGGGCAGATGGCGCGCCTTCTTAGTGTTGGGGCAATTGCGCCAGGTTTCGCGCGTGGCTATGATGGGCACCCTGAATTTGCGTGCGGCAATGCCTACGCCTGAAGAGTGATCGCGGTGTTCATGAGTAAGGATTATGGCTTTGATGCGGGAGGAACGCAGTCCGGCGTTTTCAATCCGGCGCTCAAGCTCTACGCCGGATAGTCCATTATCAACCAGCACCGCCTGGCCCTGGGATTCCAGATAAACGGCATTCCCTTTGGAACCGCTGGCCAGGAGACAAAAGCGCAAGCTCATATCAAGAGCCCGTGTGACCGAACCCGCCTTCACCCCGTTGGCTGGCGGGCAGTTCGGAAACCTCCTCCAAGCGCGCCTGAATCACGGGCGCTATCACCAGTTGGGCCACGCGCTCCCCGCGCTGGATAGTGACTTCTTCGCGGCCCAGGTTGATTAAGGCCACCATAACCTCGCCCCTGTAGTCGGCGTCAATGGTGCCCGGCGCGTTTACCACCGTGAGCCCTTTCTTAACGGCCAGACCCGAACGGGGGCGCACCTGGCCTTCGTGGCCACCTGGGATGGCCAGCTTCAGTCCCGTGGGAACCAAAACGATGTCCCCCGGCGCAACCACAAGAGATTCCTGCAAGGCAGCCGGCAAATCCAGGCCCGCCGCTTGAGCTGACATGTATACCGGCAGTTCCAAACCTTGGCTGTGCGGCAACCGCTGCACCGGCACCTTGATTTGGCTCACGAGGCCATCTCCTTGGCCAGTTCCTCAGCATTGGTGGCACCCAGCACGGTGGCGGAAAGCTCGCCCGGGACCAGAAGTTGGGCAGCCAGGCTCATTACGTCCTCCGCGCTCACCGTTTCCACTTGGGCTACCACGTCTTCCACGGGAATGTCGCAGCCGAAGTTGATCTCGTTGCGGGCCAAACGCGACATGCGGCTTTCTGGATTCTCCACTGACAGCAAAATGCTGCCGGTGAGGTTTTCTTTGGCGTCGGCCAACTCCTCTTCGCTGATCGGCCCCGAAGCCAAGCCTTCGACTTCGCCACGGGCCACGCGCAAGGCCTCGGCTGCACGGTCCGGCGATACTCCAAGGTAAATCCCCAAAGCTCCCGAATCGCTGTAGGCGCTTAAAAACGAGTAAACCGAGTAGGCCAAGCCACGCTTCTCGCGCACCTCCTGGAACAGCCTGGAACTCATGTTGCCGCCGAGAATCAAATTCAACAGGGCGGCGGCAAAACGTTGTTCATCGACGGCTGAGGGGGCCTTGTGCCCCAGCACCATATGCACTTGCTCCAAAGGCCGGGGCACCACGTGCAGGCCTGGCTGGCTCGTTGGAGCCGAGCGTTTCCCGGCTTTGGGCGCCATGGGCATACTGCCCAAAGCTTCGCTGATGAGATCAACCACTTGCTGGTGATCCAGGTTCCCCACCGCAGAAACCACCAAGCCTTCTGGCTGGTAATGCTGCTTTTGGTAGGCCAGGATAGTCCCGCGGTCAATGCCCGCGACCGATTCGGCGGTGCCCAGGACCGGCCGCCCCAAAGGATGACCGGGCCAAAAATTCTCACCAAAGAGGACATGCACCAAATCATCCGGCGTGTCCTCCTGGTAAGAGATCTCCTGCAGGATCACCGAACGCTCCCGTTCCAATTCGTCCGGGCTGTAGGCCGGCCGCAGCAGGAGATCGATCAATAGATCGCCGAGTTCGGGCAGGCGCGCGGCCAGGGCCCGCGCGTGAAAACAAGTATTCTCTTTGCTGGTGAAGGCATTGGCCTGGCCACCCAGCCGGTCAATCTCGCGGGCAATGTCCAAGGGGCTCCGGTGGTCCGTGCCCTTAAAAGCCATGTGCTCGATGAAATGGCTGATGCCGGAGCGGGGTGGGTCCTCATCGCGAGAACCCACCTCGATCCACAAGCCCATGGTCACCGAGAAGGATTGGGGAATCCTCTCGGTGAGCACGCGCACACCATTATCTAGTACGGTTTTCTCTATCACGGCGCCACTATCTGCGCGGGGGGCGACCGCCCCTGCCACCGCGGTCCCCATACGGGGGGCGGTCGGGACCATCTCGCCCATCATCGCCTGCTGGGCCTTCACCCGGCTCCGGCGGAGGCAGCAGCGCTTTACGGCTCAGACGAACCTTGCCGCGGTCGTCAATGCCCAGAACCTTGACTTTGACTATGTCGTTTTCGGCTAGGACATCCGTGACCGAACGCACCCGGTGATGATCCAACTCGCTGATGTGGACCATGCCGTCGCGCCCGGGCAATATCTCCACAAAGGCGCCAAAGTCCATGATGCGCACCACTTTGCCCTCATAGACTTGGCCCACCTCTACGTCCTGGGTGAGTTCCTTGATCATCTGCAGGGCGCGCAGGCCGCTCTCGGCCTCTACCGCCGCCACATGCACGGTGCCGTCATCCTCCACATCAATTTTGGCGCCGGTCTCGGCCTGCATGCCGCGGATAATCTTGCCGCCAGGACCGATGATGTCCTTGATGCGTTCCACCGGAATCTTGATGGTGGTAATGCGGGGGGCCAGTTCGCTGATATCGCCGCGAGGTCCCGCCAAGGCCTTGGCCATCTCACCCAATATATGCAACCGGCCATCGCGCGCCTGTTTTAAAGCGCGGCCCATAATGTCCTTGGTGATGCCGCTGATCTTTATGTCCATCTGCACCGCGGACACGCCCTCGGTGGTTCCGGCCACCTTGAAGTCCATGTCGCCCAGATGGTCTTCGTCACCGAGGATATCGGTGAGGATCGCCGTCTTTTCGCCCTCCATGATGAGGCCCATGGCCACGCCGGCCACTGCCCCGCGGGTGGGCACACCGGCGTCCATTAAGGCCAGCGAACCTCCGCAAACCGTAGCCATGGAGGAGGAGCCGTTGGACTCCAGGATCTCGCTGGCCAAACGCATGGTGTAAGAGAATTTCTCCTTGGACGGAAGGACTTTCTGTAAAGCCCGCCTGGCCAACGCGCCGTGGCCGATCTCGCGGCGACCGGGGCCCCGCAGCATCTTGGCCTCGCCCACGCAGAAGGGCGGGAAGTTGTAGTGCAACAGGAAGCGGCGGAAGACATCGCCTTCCATCAGGCTCTCTATGCGCTGTTCATCGCCGCTGGTGCCCAAGGTGCAAATAACCAAGCCTTGAGTCTCGCCACGGGTGAAAAGCGCCGAACCATGCGTGCGGGGCAGCACCCCCACTTCACAGGCGATGGGCCGCACCGTAGTCAGGTCCCGGCCGTCCACACGGCTGCCGGTGTCCAGAATCATGGCGCGCATGGCCTCGGCCTCGAGATCGCCCACCATGTCCTTGACTTTGCCCTCTTTGCCGGCGGCTTCCTCGCCCAGAGCTTCCACTACTTGCTTCTTGAGGGCGCGCACCTTGGCATAACGCTCCAACTTGGGTGCGGTGGCCAGGATGTCCTTGATGCCCTCCTTGGAAAGCTCTTTCACCTTGGCCAGAAGCTCCTCGTCGACCACCGGCTTCCTGAACTCGCGTTTGGGTTTGCCCACCGCGGCCGCCAACTCCTCCTGGATATCCAGGAGCGGCTGCAGACCATCGTGACCGAACCAGATAGCCTCAAGCACCTGGTCCTCGGAGAGCAGTTCAGATCCGCCTTCCACCATGACCACTGCGGTACGCGAACCGGCCACGATAAGGTCCAGATCGGACACCTCCATCTGCTTGCGGGTGGGGTTCACCACCAGTTGGCCATCCACCCGGCCCACGCGCACGCCGGCAATGGGCCCGTCAAAAGGCACATCGCTGATGCACAAGGCCGCCGAGGCTCCGGTCAGGGCCATCACGTCGGGTTCCACCAACTTGTCGGCAGAGTAGACATTGGCGATGATCTGAGTTTCGTAAGTCCAGCCCTTGGGCATACGCGGGCGGACGGGCCGGTCGATAAGCCGGCTGGTTAAGGTCTCTTTCTCGCTGGGCCGTCCCATCTCGCGGCGGAAAAAGTTGCCCGGGATGCGGCCGGTGGCGTATTGGAATTCTTGATAGTCCACGGTCAGTGGCAGGAAGTCTATGCCTTCCCGCATATTGTTGTCGCCCACCGCCGTGACTAGCAGGACGGTCTCGCCAACACTGACCCACACCGAGCCGCTGGCCTGTTTGGCCACTTTGCCGGTCTCGATGCTGAACTCTTGACCATTAATCGTCGTCGATACTTTTTTATACATCCTTCTCTCTCAATAGGGAGGCAGGGTCTTACTTACGGATGCCCAGCGCCTTGATAACCGTCCGGTAGCGCTCTACATCCTTGCGCTTTAGGTAATTGAGCAGGCGGCGCCGCTGGCCAACCAGTTTTAAAAGGCCACGCCGGCTATGATGATCTTTCTTGTGCACCTTGAAGTGATCATTCAAATAGCGGATGCGCTCGCTCAGAAGGGCTATCTGCACTTCCGGCGAGCCGGTGTCATCCTCTTTTTGCTGAAACTTCTGGATGATCTCCTTCTTGCTTTCAGGGTTCAGAACCACTTTTCAATCCTCCTTAATAATCATGGGCCTTAATCGGCCCCTCGTCTGCGGCCCAGAGAGTGGCGGGGACCACCCCCGGCCTCCAGGCTACTCGGCTCCCATAGCCGACGCAGATGTCTGATGTCCCTCACGCCCGTCAGGGCGCTCGGGAAACACTCTTATATTTTCGTAGCTCCGGCCGCTTTTGCCGCTGCCGGGTTCCATCCAACGCAAAACCGCCACCAGGCCTCCTTCAGCATCATGAACTCTAAATGCCAGGCCAGGCTTTAGCGATGAACCAGGTCCTATTAGCTCCTCGGGACGCAGGATGCGGCCCTGCCGAAGTTGCCAGGCCTTATCATCATCCACCTCCACCAGCGGCAAGCCGCAGCGCGCCAAGGCACTGGAGACGTCCAGCATCTTCTCGGCCAACTCGCGGGGCCCCATGTCCAGGGCTTCTTCCAGGCTCAAGCCTTCGGCCACCTCAAAAGGACGGGAGGCCAACCGCCGCAAGGCGCTCAAGTGGCCCACGCTGCCCAGTTCCCGGGCCAAGTCCTCGGCCAGGGATCGCACATAGGTGCCGCGGGAGCAAGTGAGTTCAAACTCAATGATTCCAGGCTCCACTTTGTGCAAAACCGCTTCGTACACAGTAATGGGCCGCGGTGGCTTGCGCACTTCCTTGCCCTCCCGGGCATAGGAGTAAAGGGGCCGGCCTTCATGCTTGGCCGCCGAGTATGCCGGCGGGCTCTGCATTCTTGGGCCCACCAAGCCTTGCAAGGCGGCTTCCACCGGCCCGCGCTCCAGATCGGTAACCGGTGCCTCGGCCACGGTGGCGCCGGTGAGATCGCCGGTGTCGGTGGCGCGTCCCAGGGCCAGCACGCCTCGATAAACCTTCTGTCCCGCACCCCACATTTCAGCCAAGCGGGTGGCCTGATAGAAGGCCAATACCAAAACCCCGCTGGCAAAGGGGTCCAGGGTGCCGGCGTGTCCCACCTTGGCCGGCTTGAAGCGGCGGCGTTCTCCCGTGAGCCGGAGGGTCTACCACGGCGCG
>CAZDRW010000035.1:0-13170 GCA_964507555.1 uncultured Desulfarculaceae bacterium | reverse complement strand
ACACGAACTGACCGCCCGGCTTCAATAGCCGCGTCACCTCGTCCATCACCATTTCCCGGTTGCCGCTGTGCAGAATGGCGTCCTGGGACCAGATGAAATCAAAGCTCCCGTCCGGCAAAGGCACCTCTTCAAAGCTGCCGTCCACCACCTCTACCAAGCGGTCCAGGCCCTGCTCCTTGTTCATCTGGCGGTCGCGCTCATTTTGCACGGTGGACAGATTAAGCGCCGTGACTTTGCAGCCGTGGGTCTTGGCCAGCCAGCGGGCCGCCCCGCCGAAGCCCGCGCCCATGTCCAGGACGCGGGATTCCTGGTTGAGTCCCTCCAGGCGGCCGGCCATGGTCTGGACCGTGCGACGGCTAGCCGCGCCTATGTCCTCGTCCGGGGTCTGGTAGAGGCCGATATGGATGTCCTCCCCGCCCCAGATGATGTAGTAGAAATTGTCAGCGTCGTTGCTGTCGTAATAATCGCGCGCAACGCTGACCGCTTGGGAACTCTGTGTTTCCGCCATGGCTATTAGTTGTCCTCCTCGCGGTATTCCTTTTCCGCCACGTGGACGAAGAAGTCCGGATCGTCTTCCTTGCGCTCCTCTTTGAAGTCGGCATAGGTGGTGATTTCCTGGAAGCCCACCTCACTAAGTAGCCGGCGCAGATATTCCTTACGCAGGGGGAACATGTTGAGATGGAACTTGCAGCCGTCCTGGAACTTGTAGACAAAGCGGGCCAGGCCGTCGTCCACGTGCTCGGGCTCGGCCACCACGTCGCCGCCGCAGTAGTAGTACTTGTGCTTGGAGGTGAAGCCGTTGTCCAAAATGCCGTCGTAATTGCGCTGGTCGATGATGAGGATGCCGTCATGAGCCAGCATGGCGTAGTATTCGGCCAAGGCCTTGCGGCGGTCTCGTTCCCGGAAAAGATGGGTGAACGAGTTGCCCAAGCAGATAATGGCGTCGTATTCGCCGTGCACGTCCCTATTCAGAAAGCGCCAATCAGCGCAGCAGGTATTCAAAAGGAACCCATGACGCCTGGCGTTTTCAAAAGCCTTGGCCAGCATCTGGGGGCTGCCGTCGGCGCTGGTCACGTCAAAGCCCTCGGCCAAAAGACGCACCGAATGAAAGCCGGTGCCGGTGGCCACGTCCAGCACATTTTGGCAGCCGTAGTCCTTGAGGGTCTTGATGAAGAAGTCGCCCTCGCTCTTGGCCCGGCGCTCCCAATCGATGAGTTCGTCCCACTTGTCGGCTAGGGTGGTCACGTATTCGTGCTGATAATGGTCGCTCTCCCTGACCTTTACCGGATCGAGGCCGAAGTTCTGAGTGGTCGCGAATGTATTTTCGTTTGCAGCTAAAGTCATTTTCCTTACCTCCCGAAGTGGTTGGTTTGGACTTTAATTAAAAAGCCTCGAGTCTAGTAACGGTAGTGCTCCGGCTTGAAGGGTCCCTCCTTGGGAACCCCGATGTAGTCGGCCTGTTTCTCGCTGAGCTTGGTGAGGGTAGCGCCCAGCTTTTCCAGATGCAGGCGGGCCACCTCCTCGTCCAGTTCCTTAGATAGCGTGGTCACGCCTATCTGGTGCTCATTGGTCCAAAGATCGATCTGGGCCAGGGTCTGGTTGGTGAAGGAATTGGACATGACAAAGCTGGGATGGCCGGTGGCGCAGCCCAGGTTCACCAAGCGGCCCTCGGCCAAGAGATATATGCTGTGGCCGTCCTCAAAGGTGTACTTGTCCACCTGGGGCTTGATGTTGGTTTTAATCATCCCGGGCCAGCCGTTCAGCTTGTCCACCTGGATCTCGTTGTCAAAGTGGCCGATGTTGCAGACAATGGCCTGGTCCTTCATCTTGCTCATGTGCTCGGCGGTGATGACCTCGCAGTTGCCGGTGGTGGTCACAAAGATATCGGCCTCACTGACCGCTTGCTCCATGGTCACCACCTTGTAGCCCGCCATGAGGGCCTGCAGGGCGCAGATGGGGTCCACCTCGCTCACCATGATCCGCGCCTTATGGGAGGCCAGCGCCTCGGAGGAGCCCTTGCCTACGTCGCCGTAGCCGCAGACCATGGCGGTCTTGCCCGCCACCATAACGTCGGTGGCCCGCTTGATGCCGTCCACCAAAGACTCGCGGCAGCCGTAGATGTTGTCGAACTTGCTCTTGGTCACCGAGTCGTTGACGTTGATCGCCGGAACCAGCAGTTCGCCCCTGGCCTGCATCTGATACAGCCTATGCACGCCGGTGGTGGTCTCTTCGCTGACGCCCTTCCACTCCTCAACCACCTTGTGCCAGCGGCCCTTGTCCTGGGCCTGGATATCTTTAAGGAGCTTGTTGATGATCTTTAGCTCCTTGTTGTCGGTGAGCTCGTCCAGCATGGTGGGGTCTTCTTCCGCGTAATAGCCGCGGTGGATCAAAAGTGTGGCGTCGCCGCCGTCGTCCACGATCAGGTTGGGACCGCTGCCGTCGGGCCAGGTCAAGGCCTGATGGGTGCACCACCAATACTCCTCCAGGGTCTCGCCCTTCCAGGCGAACACCGGCACCCCGGCCTGGGCGATGGCGGAGGCGGCGTGGTCCTGGGTGGAGAAGATGTTGCAGGAGGCCCAACGCACGTCCGCGCCGAGGTCCACCAGGGTCTCGATGAGAACCGCGGTCTGGATGGTCATGTGCAGGGAACCAGCGATTCTGGCGCCCCTGAGCGGCTTGGCGGGGCCGTACTTTTCGCGGGTGGCCATGAGACCGGGCATCTCTTTCTCGGCGATCTCGATCTCGCGCCGGCCCCACTCGGCCAGGCCGATGTCGGCTACTTTGAAGTCCAGGTTGTTTTGCAGGTCTTGGGCTGTTTTAGCGGTCATGATTAAGCAGCATCCTTTACCTTGAAGGCCTCGGCCAATTCCGCGGCTTTGTCAGTTTTCTCCCAGGGGAACATGTTGCGGCCGAAGTGGCCGTAGCTGGCGCTCTGTTGATAGGACCAGCCCTGGGGATTGGTTAGGTTGAGTTGGTCAATGATGGCGGCAGGACGGAAATCGAAGATTCCGCTGTGCTCCAGGATTTTCTGCAGCTCGGCCTCGGGCGCCTTGCCGGTGCCATAGGTGTCTATGTTGATGGATAGCGGCTTGGCCACGCCGATGGCATAGGCCACCTGGATCTCGCAACGCTCGGCCAAACCGGCGGCCACCATGTTCTTGGCCGCGTAGCGCGCGTAATAGGCGGCCGAGCGGTCAACCTTGGAGGGGTCCTTGCCGCTGAAGGCGCCGCCGCCGTGGCTGCCCACGCCGCCGTAGGTGTCCACGATGATCTTGCGGCCGGTGAGTCCGGCGTCGGCATAGGGTCCGCCCAGCACGAAGTTGCCAGTGGGGTTGATGAAGAACTTGGTCTTGCCGATTAAGAGTCCGGTGGGCTCCAGGACCTCCTTGCATTGGGCCACCAGGTCCTGGCGGATGGTTTCGCCGTCAACCTCGTCGGTTTGGTGCGATATCACCACGGTGGTGATCTCCTTGGGCTGGCCCTTGACATAGCGCACCGAAACCTGGCTCTTGGCATCGGGCCTTAGGTAGGCGATCTCGCCCGAGTTGCGCAAGCCCTTCAGGTGATGCAAGAGGCGGTGGCTGTAGGCTATGGGAGTGGGCATAAGTTCGGCGGTCTCGTTGGTGGCATAGCCGAACATCATTCCCTGGTCGCCGGCGCCCTGCTCCTCGTAGAGCCCTTCTCCTTCGCTGACGCCTTGGCTGATGTCGGGCGACTGGCCATGAATGCGCGAGATATACTCGAAAGAATCGTGCCAGAAAAGCAGCTCCTCCCGGTTGTAGCCGATCTCCTGGATCACCCGGCGGGCGATTTTTTCGGTGTTAATGGCATCCCAGCCCTGGCAGGTTACCTCGCCCAGGTTGGTCACGATGTTGTGACCCACCGCGGTTTCGCAAGCCACCCGGGCCTTGGGATCTTGGGCTAAACAGGCATCCAGTACCGCGTCGGAAATCTGATCACAAACTTTATCAGGATGTCCTTCGCTGACCGATTCAGAGGTAAATACGTGATCAGTCCGGATCTTGCTCATGAAACTAGGTCCTTTCTCCAAACCATGGGCGATGCAGCGCGGGCCGCGCTCCTAAGGCGATAGCGCGGCGGCGGGCTTATCCACGAAGAACAAACCCGCAACTACAAGCTGTACGTGAATATCGGGAGCTAATGTCCCTATGTAAATCGCCGCGCACCTCGTGCGCGGCAATGATTCAGGTTAGATGCAACCTTTATACCATTTCGCATGGTTGAATCCATAACCTGTTAGAACAACGTGCATAATTTATGCTGGCGGATAAAATGGCGAAAAAAATGCAACGGCCGTTGAGTGCTATGGTGGTCTCTATTTGAGCAAATTATGCACATATTGATTATATAGCAACCATATGTGTGCAAGATTTAACGCGCATCTGTAGACTGTTGTGAGAGATCACGCCAACTGTTTCCGCTAAAATATTTCCCATTTTTCCTGACAAAACAATTTAGATGCGCATGTTAAAAACTATGGCCTGATTAGGGAGCGGTTTCGCAGGCGTTGATTCGCATGGCCGGGCAGTTCTCTGAATGTGTAAATTAATTATACACATCAAAGATTGCTTTCGCGTTGGTTTTGCGTTATGAAAGAACCCAAGCAAATGACGAGCAGGCTACATCTGCATCTTGCTTCATCTATTACACAAACTGGAACCAAGCTATGCCCTTTCGGAGCGAGACCATCCATCTCCTCTGCGTAGACCCCGGACGGGATATCTTCCGCCAGCTAAAGGAAGTCTTTCCCTCAGACAATCCGGGGGTTCTTTTAGAGCCCAACATCGGCAGGGTTTTGGAACGCTTCGAGAAGGAGACCTTCGACGTGCTGGTCCTATCCAGCGCTGCGCTTCGCTCCAACAAAGGTGTGGGCATCGAGCTTCTGGAGGTGGTCTCTGCCAAGAGCCCGGCCACCCAGATCCTGTTTCTTATAAATCCCCGTGAGATCAAGCTGGCGGCCTCCGCCATGAAGGCTGGCACTTATCATTATGCCAAGCTACCCATAAGCAGCGAAGAGCTAAAGCTCCTGGTGGGTTCGGCCCTGGATAACCGGCCCCAATACGCGCCCAATCTGCTTTTGAAAAACCACAAGGGGCAGACCACTTTTGAAAGCATGGTGGGCGGATCGCCTGTGATACGAGAGGTGTACCGCCAGATCCGCAAGGCCGCCGCCACCGATATCCCGGTGCTTTTGTCCGGCGAGACCGGCACCGGCAAAGACTTGGCCGCCCGCGCCATCCACCAGCTTTCCAGCCGCACCCAGGGACCCTATGTCCCGGCCCATCTGGGCGCTTTACCCGAGGATCTGGTGGCCAGCGAGCTGTTCGGCCACGAAAAGGGAGCCTTCACCAGCGCCGTGGAGCGGCGCCTGGGCTGTTTTGAGTTGGCCCACAAGGGAACCGTGTTTTTGGACGAGATCTCCACTATAGACGAAAAGATCCAGGTGAGCCTGCTGCGCCTATTGGAAGACCGTAAGCTGCACCGTATCGGTGGCGCCAAAAGCCAGAAGGTGAACGTGCGGGTTATCGCGGCCAGCAACGAAGACCTGGAAGAATCGGTGGGCCGCGGCGTGTTCCGCGAGGACCTTTTCTTCCGCTTGGACGTGCTGCACATCCACATGCCTGCCTTGAGGCAGCGCGACGGCGACGTCCCGCTTTTGATCGATCATTTCTTAAAGCAGTTCAACCAGGCCTACCGCAAGGACGTGGTGGGCATCTCGCCAGAGTGCGTTAGCCGCCTGCATTCTTATGACTGGCCCGGCAATGTGCGCGAGCTAAAGAATGTGATCAACCGTGCGGTGGTGATGTGCGAAGGTGGCGTGCTCCTGCCCGATCACCTGCCCCGCCGCCTGCGGGCCGGCCGGGCCGGACGGGCCATGGTCAGCCTGCCGGTGGGCTCCACCATGGAAGACATGGAAAGGGAAATGCTGGTCCGCACCCTGGAATACACCGCCGGCAACCGCCGACGCGCCGCCGACATGCTGGGTATCAGCCGCCGCACGCTCTACAACAAGATCGATCGCTTCGGCTTGTGATGGAAGCGAGTGAATGCGTTAGTAATGCTGGCGGGGCTTGAACGAGCTTTCATCGAAAATAGGTTTGATTGTGGTCGTGTGTGACCCGCCTCAGAAAACTTGATCCAAGCTCTTCACTGCAAGCATCTTTACGCGGGATGCATCGCGCGGACTATAAAGAGGCTTTACCTTGCCTCATTTTTCCGATCTTCTGGGCTTAATTTGCATAGGCTTGCCAGCTAATATCACCATATATTTACCTGTGTCCTTCCAAGGTTCAATGTCTGCTACGGGAGCCATGTGGGGTATGACCGATATGAGCGCAACCTGATAGGCGGCAATATACTTGATTTTGGGAATCATGCTGGCGTGGATGCGTATAGCCCACCATTTATGTTCGCCTAGGAACGCCGACTGAAAACCGTCCTCGCGGGCAGGCACCACGATGGTATCGATCTCGGAAGACTTCTACAACTATTGCCGGCCCGCAGATCATTGAGGGGAAAAACGCCTTACGAAGTGCTCAGGGAAAAGCTACAATCGTCTTGATCAATGTGTGGCGAGGTCTGAGTCCTCACAGCCTGCAGTACCCCTACCAAGATGAGCGGTCGAGCCCTACTTACTGATGGCCACCTAGGCCTCCCGGCCGCCAGTCAGTGGCCACCATGACGCCGCTTTCACCGCGGGCCTATCTCTTGGATTGGCACCGTGGCCTGTGCGATACCTGCACCTGGAGGTCACAGCCACTGTCCAACGAAGGGTGGAATCTCAAATTTTATCGAGCCTGACCGCGCAGGCCTTGTACTCGGCGGTCTGGGAGACCGGATCAAAGGCCGGATTGGTGAGCCAGTTGGCGCAGGCCTCCCGAAAATGAAAGGCCATCCACACCATGCCCGGAGGAACTTCTTTGGTGATGCGGGCGGATACTTCCACCTCACCCCGGCGGGAGGCCACTCGTATGCGCTCGCCTTGGGCGATGCCCAGCCTCCCAGCGTCGGCCAGGGAGATATCTGCGGTTTCCTCGCCCAACAGGTCGTTCAAGCCCACGCTGCGCCCGGTCTGGGTGCGGGTGTGGTAATGGTATAGCCTGCGCCCGGTGCTGAGCACCAGGGGGTAGTCCTCGTCAGGCACCTCGGCCGGTGGGGTCCAATCCACCGGAGTGAGGTTGCCCAGCCCGCAGGTAAAGCAGCCGTCCTTGTGCAGGAAGCTGGTGCCCCGGTGGCGGGTGTCGGGCACCGGCCATTGCAGGCCGTCGTCAACGATGCGGCGATACTTAATTCCCGCCATCTGGGGAGCCAGGATCGAGATCTCGTTGTCCCAGACGGCCTTGGCGCTTGCCGATTTCCACTCCTGGCCCAGGCGGCGGGCCAGCTCGCGGAAAATCCACCAATTGGGCTTGGCCTGGCCGGGCGGGTTCACCGCCCGCCGAACCCGGCTCACCCGGCGCTCGCTGTTGGTGAAGGTGCCGTTATCCTCGCTCCAAGCCGCCGCCGGCAGCACCACGTGAGCAAAGCGGGTGGTCTCGGTGGGGAAGATATCGTTGGCCACGATGAATTCCGCCGAAGCCAGGCAGTGCTCCACGTGGCGGATGTCGGGCTCGGTGTTGGCCAGGTTCTCGCCGAAGATATAAAAGGCTCTTACTGTGCCTTGGGTAAGGCCATCCATCATGGCCGGGATCATGAGTCCGTTCTTGGCGGGAAGCTTCACTCCCCAGGCTTCCTCGAACTTGTGGCGGGCGGCCGGGTCCTCCACCTTCTGGTAGCCGGGATACACGTTGGGCAGGGCCCCCATGTCGCAGGCGCCCTGCACATTGTTCTGACCGCGCAGGGGGTTTACCCCGCCGCACTGGAAACCCACATTGCCCAGGAGCATCTGCAGATTCGCGCAGGAGAGAACATTGTTCACCCCGCAGGTGTGTTCGGTGATGCCCAAGGTGTAGATGAGCATGGCCGGCTTAAAGGCGGCCAGTTCCCGGGCCACCTGACGGATCGTCTCCGTCGGGACGCCGGATATCTCCGCCGCCCGCTGGGGCGGGTATTCCATGACCTTGGCCTTGAGAGCCTCGAAACCCTGGGTGCAGGAGTTCACGTAGCTGGCATCGTAGAGGTCCTCGGCGATGAGCACGTGCATGATGCCATTAAGGAGCGCCACGTCGCTGCCCACCTTGAGCCGCACATGGGTCTGGGCGAATTTGGCCAGGGCGGTACGACGCGGATCCACCAGGATCATGCGCGCGCCCTTAAGCATGGCGTTCTTGAGGAACGAAGCCGCCACCGGGTGGGCCTCGGTCATGTTGGAGCCGATCACGAAGAACATTTTCGCCTGGTCGAAGTCGGCGAAGGAGTTGGTCATGGCGCCCGAGCCGAAAGCAGTGGCCAGACCGGCCACGGTGGGGGCGTGTCAGGTTCGTGCGCAGTGGTCGATGTTGTTGGTGCCAATCGCCGCCCGGAAAAGCTTTTGCATGTTGTAGGAGTCTTCGTTGGTGCTGCGCGCGCAGCTTACGCCTGCGATGGCGTCCGGGCCGCTCTCGGCGATGATCTGGCGGAACTTGACCGCTACCAAATCCAGGGCTTCGTCCCAGCTCGCCTCGCGGAAGGCATCGCCCTCGCGGATCAGCGGCGTGGTCAGGCGTTCCGAAGAGTGGATGAAGTCGTAGCCGAAGCGGCCCTTAACGCAGAGCCGGCCCCGGTTGGGATGGGCATCCTCCACCGCCGTCACCTTGATGATCTTTCCATCCTTTACGTGCAGCCACTGCTGGCAGCCCACCCCGCAGTAGGGGCAGGTGGTGCGCACCTTCTCGGTCTCCCAGACGCGCGCCTTGCCCCGGGCTTTTTTCTCGGTGAGCGCGCCGGTGGGGCAGACCTCCAGGCACTGGCCGCAAAACACGCAGTCGCTCTCGTGGTAGGGCCGGTCGCCGGCGGTCACGATCTTGGCCTTGGCTCCCCTATGGCCGAAGCCGATGGCCTGGTTGACCTGTATTTCATTGCAGGCCTGCACGCAGCGGCCGCAAAGGATGCACTTGTCGAAATCGCGTACGATCAGCGGGTTCAAGTCCTCGATTGGATAGCTCTCTGTCTTGCCGGTGAAGCGCACGGAGTCGACGCCGTAATGATAAGCCAGGGCCTGCAGCTTGCAGTCACCGTTGGCCTCGCACCGCAGGCAGTTGTGCTCTCCACCGGCCAGCAGTAGCTCAACGTTGAGCCTCCTGGCGTTGTGCACCTTCTGGCTGTCGGTGTCGATCACCGCGCCAGGGGCGGCGGGCATGGCACATGAGGCAACGAGGCTGCGCGCGCCCTTAACTTCCACCAGGCACATGCGGCAGGCGCCGGTGGGAGTTGTGTCATTCAGATAGCAGAGAGTGGGAATCTCCACCCCATGGTCACGGGCAACCTCGAGGATGGTTTGCCCGTGGTTAAAGCTAACCTCTTGCCCATTAAGGGTTAGTTTGGGTTTGGCCACCATGATCTCCCGCTTTGATGATGAACGCCGCCGCCTATGGGGCGGTTAATCAATTGAAGCTTGCCTATGTCATGGATGACATATATCATCAAAGGCCAATCTTGCCTACCAGGGTTTTGGTCCTATGCCGAGCGCATTGCAGACTGAAAAAGTAGCGGTTCGTTTCAGGCCCGAGGAGAGGCACGGGCTCCTGGAGTCCTTGGGGCCGGACCTCCAACAATATAGCGGCCTGGGCTTGGCCATGGTTGAAAAGGGCTGGCATGTTTGCTTGCTCAAGCCGGACGAACTGAAGAAACTTAGCCTGCGTCTGGCTGGCATGCTGGTTACGCCTCCGGCAAGTCGGCCCATCGCCTGGCTGACCCGCGCGGCGGACCGGGTCATGGCGGCCGAGTCCGGGCTCTCCCGTAAGGTTGAGCAGCGGCCCCGTGAAGCTGGGCTTACCTTGGCGGCGATAAGCTTATGCAGGCCAGGAGAGAGCTTTCCCTTACCCATAGAGCTGGCCCATGAAGCTGGTTTTCAAGAGGACAATCATGACCGGCAGAAAGAGGATGCTGATATAAGCGCCCGACTGCACCTCCTCTTGATGCCGTACGCCGATCATCCCTTACCAGAGTTGGGCGGGCTCGCTGCGCCGCGACCTTCCCCCCTCCCTGCTGGAAAAGACCAATGCGCTGAATCGCGCCCGCTTTATGCTCCAAGCCATTGCGGCACGGGAGCCTTTGCCAGCCGACTCCTTGGGACGTCTGCCCATGGGCGTGGTGCTTTCCCTGCTTGAGAGCCCTGCCTGGCCGCACCGGGGGCTGCACAGCGGTTGGAGCGGCAACGGTTTGCCCAGCGAAGCCAAGGTGGAGTCGGTGTCCGCCACTCGCGCCCTGCTGGAAGACGCCGGGTTGCTGAAGCTTTCCGCAGGGAGTTTTCTAATCACCGATCTTGGCAGGTCCTTGCTCAGGCGAGCAATGATGGGAGAGCTTTATACCCGCCTCTTCGAGCCACGCTTTAGGCGAGGGGCGGGCTTTGGCATGCGCGGGAGCGCAGCGTACATCAGATTTCACCGCGCCATGGCCTATCACCTGTACCGGCTGGCGATTTGTCCCCTGCCTGAGTGGAGATCCGATGACTTGGCGGATTGGGTGGCCTTGCCGGATTGGCTCTATGGTCTGCATCCAATAACCGGCGCGGCCGAGTTTGCCGGGCTTATAAAACAGCGCTTTCTAGCTCCCCTGATGGACTTCGGCCTTTTGACCATCCAGCAGCCCGCGCCTGGATGCCCAACCAGCGGACGGAACCCCTATAAGACAACCCCCCTGCTTCAGGACTTACTTGGCTTTGACATCTAAGCCGAATTTGTTCTTAACTGCGATCGCGCATCCATCCTGAATGGATTCCCGGATCGGTCTCCAGCGATCATGGCAATGATATCAATTAGATAACTAATCAATAACTAGATCCGGCTTCAAGATTAATATATGTCACAAATGACATATATTAATCTTGACATAGAACCATGCCATGGCTACAATAAAATGGCATTGTGATTACATTATAGCTATGCGCCGAGTAAAAGACATACCAAAAGGCAAAGTTGAAGTGTTGGGGGGCCTTGGCAGAGCAGTGTTTTACGGTTTTCCCAACCAAGCCGGATTTGCTCGGGCAGGTTAGGCAAAGAGAATAATTAACCAATAATAAAAGTGAGTTAAATACAACATACCTGAGACAATCTTCAATTCGCATGACGTTACGGCGTCGCTGCAAAGGCAATTTGGAAAAGGGACCGTTCATCACCAGGGGCCCGTGAAGCTGGAAGGTAGCAATGAGGTACGCGGAGACCGGCTGCAATTTGGAAATTGATTTAGCCACCGGCAACATTGAACGGATAGAGACCAACCCGGAATACCTGGAACTGTTCCTGGGCGGACTGGGGACCAACGTCAAGGAGCTTTGGGACCGGGTCCCTCCGGAAACCAAACCATTTGATCCGGAAAATCTGCTCATATTCGCCGCTGGTCTTTTATGCGGCACGCCCGCCTTTAGCTGCAACCGCACGGTGGTCAGCACCGTGTCGCCCCAAAACGAGCTTTTGGCCTACCCCATGATGGGGGGCTTCTGGGCGGCGGAACTCAAGTATGCCGGCTATGACAAGGTGATCCTCCGCAACAAGTCGCCCAACCTGGTCTACATCTGGATAAACAACGACAAGGTGGAAATACGGGATGCCTCCCACCTGCAGGGCAAAGGCGCCCTGGAAACCCAGGAACTCATCAAGGCGGAGCTTAAGCAGCCCAACGCCCATGTGGCCGCCATCGGTCTGGCCGGCGAAAACCGCGTGTTCACGGCTTCCATCGAGCAGGGCCGGTCAAGCTGCAGCCGGCTGGGGGGCGGCGCGGTGATGGGTGATAAGCGGGTGAAGGCCATCGCGGTGCGCGGGACCAAGGACATCTACTTAGCCCGCGGGACCGAGTTCATGGAGCACATGAAGGAGATCAAGAACTATATCAATTTCCGCAATGAAAATCCCCTTCCCGGGGTGATGACCATTTTATCGGGCATCGGCTCGCCCCAGGAGATGAAACACACCGATGAAAAGTGGCACACCGAAAACTTCGCTTGGGGCAACGCGCGCACCCGCAGAAAAGGCTTCTGGACCGAGGAGATCGAAAAGAGTTGGACCGAGACCCAGCTGAGTGCCATCAAGCGCCTGATAAGTTGCTTCAACTGCCCCCAGCAATGCGGCGCCCTGATCTCCTACAAGGACGTTCCCAGATACATGATGAAATGCTTTTCCAAGCTGACCTATGCCATGGGGGCCTATGTGGACGACCTGGATTTCTCCTTCAAGATCGTACAAAAGGCCCAGGAATACGGGGTGGACGCATTCTCCACTCCCCAGATAATGGCTTTTGCCGTGGAGCTTAAGGAAGCCGGCATCCTAACGGATAAAGACTTTGCTGGCTGCCCGTCCGACAACCAGGGAAGGTTTCATTGGCTGCTGGATAGGATCGTGCGCCGTGAAGGAATCGGAGACCTTTTGGCCGACGGCACCTATTACGCCGCCCAGCGCATCGGAGGCGGCGCCGAGAAGTTCGCCCACAATACCATCAAGAAGCACGAGCAGCTGCCGCTCAAACTGGGCATGATGGACCCGCTTTATTACCTCATGTACTCCACCAATGAAAAAATCAGCATCACCCAGGTGGAGGGCAATTTCCCCCAGGCGGCATTTCCTACCAAGGAAGCCAGGGAAGAGTTCATCAAAGATTGGATCCAGGTGCCTGACAACAGGTTCAAGCAGTATTTGCTGGAGTGGGAGCCCCGCGGAGAGAATGCCAATCCCTATTTTCCCACGCCGGAGATGTCCTGCGAGATTGTGGACTGGATGGAGATGCTCCACAACATCGACGACGCCTTGGGGTTCTGCGCCGGCATGGGGTCGTTTTGTCTTAAGCCGCCCTATCACATCCACAATTACCCCAAACTGATTTCCGCCGCGACCGGGATGGATATCGATGAAGCGGGACTGCGGAAGACGGTCAGGCGAAGCCGGAATCTGCATAGGGCCTTCAACATAAGAAGAGGCATGCGAAGAGCGGACGAAAAGCCGCCTGACGACCATTGGAAAAGAAGATTCCCCGAGTACGAAGAATCTCTTTTGGATACCTACTACGAATTCAAGGGCTGGA